>JAIERD010000298.1 GCA_019747155.1 Pseudomonadaceae bacterium | reverse complement strand
GCTCCAGAAAGAAATCGGGAGCACAGCATCAGACCGTACTTGGATCATTTGAAGGTGGGGTTTATGGAGCGGTTACGCTTTACTAACTACTGAGGTAATCAGCTATGCAATGGTTTGCTGATCTGCGCATCGCTTACAAAACCGCCATAGTGCCGCTGGTGTTATGCCTCTTGCTGGTGGTGCTCGGACTGGTTTCGACCTCCTCGTTGCGTAGCGTTGCCAGCGGTGTCGAGGTAGTGACGCAAGACCTCGGCCCGAGTATGGACAACCTGGCGCAGATAACCGATGCCATGGCGCGCTTGCAGCTAAGCGTGCGCCATTACGCGCGCAGCGCCGACCAAAGCGCCGAACAGCAATTCAGCGAGCTTGATCAACGCCTGAACCTTGCGCTGCAACAGGCGGATAAACGCATCCAGGACCCGCAGCGGCGGCAGTTGCTGGCTGAAATCGGGCGTCTGCACGGCGAGTACAGCCGCTTGTTTCGTGAACAACTGGTGCCTATTAGTCAGCAGCGCCAACAACTTATGCTCAACCAATTGGATGTGCATGGCCCAGCGGTTGAGAAAATTCTTTCTTCGGTGCTGGAAAACGCCCAGCAAGACTTCAACCTCGACGCGGTGTTTTATGCCAGTGCCGGCATGCGTAACCTGTTGCTGGGTAGCCAGTACCTTTACCAGTTTCTGCAAGAGAACCAGCCGGAGCAGGTCAAGGCGTTTCAGCGCGAGTTAGGCAATGCGCAAAATGTCATTACGGTACTGCGCGATCGCACCAGCAGTGACAGCAGCAAAGCCAAACTCAATCAAGCCTTGCAGACGCTCGACCTGTACAAGGCCGCCGCCAGTAAGTTGGTGTTGCTGGTGCAGGCGCGCAATGACGCTGTTTCGGCAATGGATAAGCTTGATCCGCAGATTGCCGATTTGGCCCAGCAGCTACAGCAACACATTATGCAAGCCATGCAGGACGCCGCCCGTGTGGCAAACGTGACCGTGATCTCGGTGAGCCAGCTGTTTTGGGGCTTGGTGCTGGCCGCGATCTTGTTCGGTGGCCTGTTGGCCTACGGGGTTGGCAGCGCCTTGGTGCGCGCTTTGGGGCAAATCAATCGAATGCTGCAGGACATGGCGCAGGGTGAGGGCGACCTGACCAAACGCTTGCCGGTGCATGGCAAGGATGATCTAGGCCGCTTGGCCCTAAGTTTTAATACCTTCGTAGAAAAAATCCGTCGCACCGTGGCGGCGGTTGCGCAGGCGTCACACACTTTGGAGAGCGCCGCGCAGGTGTTGCAACTGAACGCCAAAGCGGCAGCGGCGGATGTTGAGCAACAGCGCCATGAGAGTGCGCAAATTGCAGTGGCGATGTCCCAGGTGGCGGCCAGCGCCGCGCAGATGGCCGACACCGCGCAGCTGGCCGCAACGCTGTCGCTGGATGCGCGCCAATCCGCCGACCTTGGCCTGAGCCGGGTGCAGTCCAATAATGCGTCGATGCTCAGCCTGACCGAAAAAGTCGACAAACTGGCCGGCGTGATTGAGTCATTACGCAACGACAGCAGCCGGATTGATTCGGTGCTTGAAGTGATTCGCTCGATTGCCGAACAAACCAATTTGCTCGCCCTAAATGCCGCGATTGAAGCCGCGCGCGCGGGTGATCAGGGCCGTGGTTTCGCGGTGGTGGCCGATGAGGTGCGCTCATTAGCGCAGCGCACGCAGCACTCGACCAAAGAAATCCATGAAATCATTCAAGCCTTGCAGCAGCGCACGCTGGCCGCGATCGAGATGATGGCCGACAGCCAAACGGCAGTCAGTCACGCCACTGCCAGTACCGTACAAACCAGTGAGTCGTTGCAGGCGATTACCTCGGCGGTGGATGCCATCGACAGCAATATCCAGTCGATGGCCTGCGCCGCCAGTGAGCAAGCACGGGTCGCGACGGGGGTTGGTGTCGGGCTGGCACGGGCGAACAGCATCAGTGAGCACACCTTTAGCACGGTTGAGCAAACCCGAGCGGCGGCCAGTAGCATTCTTGAACTGGACAGCCAGTTAAGTCGCTTGATTGAGCAGTTTCAGACCTGAACTTAGCGCGTCCAGAGCGCCCCGAAAACTTCGAGCAGCTATCTCTATGCGGTGTTTTTTAGTCGGGCTAAACAGCCGGCGCGTATAGTAGGCGCCTGTTTACGCTTGGAGGTTGCATGCAGTTACCGGATTATTATGCCGACTTATTGGCCGTCTGCTGGTTTGCCCTGTGCTGGCTGAGTTACACCCGTTATGCCCACTGGAAAGGCCTGCGCACACCCTGTTTGTCGAGTGTCTTGCACCTGTACCGGGTGGATTGGATGCAGCGCTTGTTGCTGCGTGATAACCGCATCGCCGACGCCAGTGTGATCGGTAATCTGGAGCGTAATGCCTCGTTTTTCGCCTCCAGCACGCTGATTATTCTTGCTGGTGTGCTCACAGTGTTGGGCTCCTCTGATCGTGCGGTGTCCTTGCTGGCAGATTTGCCTTTGGTGGCGCCGGTCAGTCAGAGCGTTTCCGAGTTGAAGCTATTGTGCTTGGCGATTGTATTTGTCTACGCCTTCTTTACCTTCAGTTGGTGCATGCGCCAGTACAATTTTGCCGCAGTGTTAGTCGGCTCGGCGCCAATGGCGGGCGAGCGCAATGTGTCTGAACTGGAGCGTAAGGCGTTTGCCCAGCGCGCCGCCCGAGTCATCTCAATGGCGGCCAATACCTTCAACTTTGGCTTGCGGGCCTATTACTTTGGGATGGCGACGCTGGCGTGGTTCGTTAACCCGTGGTTTTTTATCTTGGTGACGGCTGGGGTGGTGCTGATTTTGTATCAGCGCGAGTTTCATTCCGATGTCTTGCAGGTGATGGGCTCGACCCAAGCGCCGGCGCTTGAAGTTCGCCCAGATAAAACCGAGTGATATTTCCAGCACGTGGCGGCGCTTTGCCTGCGCCGATAGTCGTCGAGCAGTTATGATGCGCGCCTGTTTTTTACCGCGAGAGTTGATCCATGAGCGATAGCTCTATCCTTGGCCGTGCGCAGCAGTTTCTAACGGCCTTGCGCCATTGCCAGGTGCTAGGCATTCAAGTCCATAGCGCCTTGCCCAGCGGTTTGACGTTGCGCCTGCCCTATAGCGCGCAAATTATCGGCAACCCTGAAAGCGGGGTTATCCATGGTGGCGCCATTACCACACTGATGGACACTACCTGCGGCATCGCTACCGTCTGTGTGCTGGCGGAGTTCGAGATTTGTCCGACCATCGATCTGCGCATTGACTACATGCGTGCCGCTAAACCTAACCAGGATGTGTTTGGTTTCGCCGAGTGCCATCGCGTTACCCCCGACATCATTTTTGTGCGTGGCTACGCCTATCAAGATGATCAGAGCGAACCCATCGCCCATGTGGTCGGCACCTTTATGCGCATGGGAATAACCAATAAATCGATGAGACTTGAGCAGCCGGGTGCTAAGCAATGAGCGGTTTGAATCTCAATGAATTGGTTCGCCAAGCTCAGGAAAAAAACGACTTCGATTCGCTACTCAGTTTGATTCCTTACGCCAAGTTCATTGGCGTTGAGTGCCTGCGCCTGGGCGACGACCTGGTGTTTCGGCTGCCCGCCAATCGAGACAATATTGGCAACCCGACGTTGCCGGCGATTCATGGTGGCGTTATCGCCGGCTTTATGGAACATGCGGCGATGCTGCATTTGCTGATGTTTATGGGCATCCCACATTTGCCTAAAATCATCGACTTCTCGATAGATTACCTGCGCGCCGGCCATTATCGTGACACCTACGCCCAGTGCCGTGTTTGGCGCCAGGGTCGGCGAGTGGCGAACGTTGCCATTACCGCGTGGCAAACCACGCAAACCGAACCTATCGCCACCGCCCGTGCACACTTTAAGGTCGATGAGCCTTACGTCGCCCCACTAGACGCCGGTTAGCCCAGGCGCAGGTTTAAGGACAGGAATTTTCGATGGATGCGCTGCTGATTCTCAGTGGGTTACTGCTGATGCTGTTTGGCCTGGTCTGGTTGATCATGCTGGCGTTCGGCAGCAGCCTGTTTTGGGGGCTTGGCAGTTTGTTTCCACCGCTTACGCTGGTTTACGTGGTGCGCCATTGGCGCATTGCCCGTAAGGCCGTATTGCTCAGTGCTTTGGGTGGCATCCCGTTGGTGGTGGGCTTTGTGTTATTGGCCAGTAATGATCCGGTGCGTTTTGAGGCCATTGTTAGCTTGCGCTGGTTAACTCCTGCGCCAATCAAACCCAATGAGCTGGCGATTGAGTTGCACGGGCAGTTGAATGGCGAGCCCTTTGCGCCGCAACAAGGCGAGCTAATCGATGGCGTGCTGAGCCTGCGCGAAGGCCAGGAGTTCTTTGCACAGCGCGCGGTCAATATCCATTTGCCAGGTATGGCCAATGGCGCCGTGCATCTGAGTGTATTACCGACCGATGCCCAGCCATTGCCCGAAGTTGAGGTCAGCTGGTTATTGCCTGAGCATGATTTGCCGGAAGCGCGTCGTTTGAACCACGGCTACACGCTGTATCTCGATTTGCAGCCCTTGGCGCCGAACAAAATGGTGGGCGATTTCCACTTGGTGTTGCCGGCGCAATTCAGTACCACCCTCAGCGGCAAAATTGAGCTGTTTACCAATCACCTGGGTTATATCGATGGCAAAGTGGATAGCCACTTTGATTCGCGTGACACCCTAAGTTACGTGATTGAGGACTATCTGCAGCGTCGTTACGCCAACCGTGCGGTACGGCTAGGCAAGCTGCCGGCGGTGAGCTTTCCGGCCAGCAGTTTGGAGCTTGAGGTCGAGGCGCTGGTCAATGGCCAGCCGCAGCAGCTAACCCTGCTGCTAAGCAAAACCGAGGCGCTTGGTTGGACGGTGCAGGGCGATCAGTTTTCCCGCTTGCCTGAGCTCGTCGCCGTTACCCCTGCGCCGCTGTCTTCGCTAAGCAGCACACATGCTGCGCCCCCCGCGCGCAGCACGGTCGACCGGCGGCTGCGGTTTTCCCTTGAGCGTTTGCAGCGTACCCCTGAGCAATACAGCAACTTGCTTATTCGGGTCACGACCGCGCAGGGCAGCGTGGCGCAAGGGCGCTTTGCCGAACTTAATGCCGCCGGACGAATCGTTATTCGCCGCGAAATCAGCGGGCCGGGGGAGGCCAGCTACATCTTACGGCCCGATGAAATCAGTCAAATCGAGCTGCTGGAGCCCTAATCACATTCGGTGTTGTGCCTTTAGCAGGCAAAAGCAGGCAAGCGCTTGAAATCCATGCCCAAGCCCCCATCTTGATGACATCCGTCGCCGTTGCGGCTTATGCCATTAGTGTGGAGTTCAAAGCGTATGAGTGTCGAAACTCAAAAAGAAACCCTTGGCTTTCAGACCGAAGTTAAACAGCTGCTGCAGCTGATGATTCACTCCTTGTATTCCAACAAGGAGATTTTTCTGCGCGAGCTGATTTCCAATGCCTCGGACGCCGCCGATAAGCTGCGTTTCGAAGCTTTGGCCAAGCCTGATTTGCTCGAAGGTGGCGACCCGCTAAAAATTCGGATTAGCTTCGACAAAACCGCCAAGACCGTCACCCTCGAAGACAATGGCATCGGCATGAGCCGCGAGGATGTGATCGCGCATCTGGGCACCATTGCCAAGTCGGGAACTGCCGACTTTATGAAAAACCTGTCTGGCGATCAGAAGAAAGATTCAACCCTGATCGGCCAGTTCGGGGTGGGCTTTTACTCGGCCTTTATCGTCGCCGACTTGGTTGAAGTCTTCACTCGTCGCGCCGGCTTGCCTGTCAGTGCGGGCGTGCATTGGAGCTCCAAAGGCGAGGGCGATTTCGAAGTGGCCACCGTTGAGCAAGCCGCTCGTGGCACGCGCATCGTCATGCACTTGAAATCCGGTGAAGAAGAATTCGCCGATGGCTGGCGTCTGCGCAACATCATCAAAAAATATTCCGATCACATCGCGCTGCCCATCGAGTTGCCAAAAGAGCAGCACGGCGAAGAGCCAGCCACCGAAGTTGAGTGGGAAACCGTCAACCGCGCCAGCGCCCTGTGGACCCGTCCACGCACTGAAATCGGCGACGAGGAGTATCAAGAGTTCTACAAGCACGTCTCCCATGACTTTGAAAACCCGCTGGCCTGGAGCCATAACAAGGTCGAGGGCAAGCTTGAGTACAGCTCCTTGCTCTATGTGCCGGGCCGCGCGCCATTCGACCTGTATCAGCGCGAAGCGCCGCGTGGTTTGAAGCTCTATGTGCAACGCGTGTTCATCATGGACCAGGCCGATGAGTTCTTGCCGCTGTACCTGCGCTTTATCAAAGGCGTGGTGGACTCCAATGACCTGTCACTGAATATCTCGCGAGAAATCCTGCAGAAAGATCCGGTGATCGACTCGATGAAGTCGGCGCTGACCAAGCGTGTGCTGGACATGCTGGAGAAACTGGCGAAAAACGATCCTGAGAAATATCAGGGCTTCTGGAAGAACTTTGGCCAGGTGATCAAAGAAGGCCCGGCCGAAGATTTTGCCAACAAAGAGAAAATCGCCGGCCTGCTGCGCTTCTCCGCCACCAGCGATACCAGCGGCGAGCAAAGCGTTGCACTGGCTGATTACTTGGCACGGGCAAAAGAGGGCCAGGACAAGATTTACTTCCTGTCTGGCGAGAGCTTTGCCCAGGTTAAAAACAGCCCGCACCTTGAGGTCTTCCGCAAGAAAGGCATTGAAGTGCTGCTGCTGACCGATCGCATTGATGAGTGGCTGATGAGCTATCTCACCGAGTTCGACGGCAAGAGCTTTGTCGATGTAACCCGTGGTGATCTGGATCTGGGCAAGCTCGACTCCGATGAAGAGAAGAAAGCCCAGGAAGAAGTCGCCAAGAGCAAGGAAGGCCTGCTTGAGCGCTTGAAAGCCACCTTGGCGGATGCCGTGAGTGAAGTGCGAGTTTCCCATCGCCTGACCGACTCACCGGCTATTCTGGCCATTGGCGAGCAGGATATGGGCATGCAAATGCGCCAAATCCTCGAAGCCAGTGGGCAGAAAGTCCCCGAGTCGAAGCCGATCTTTGAGATCAATCCGGCGCACCCGCTTATCGAAAAACTGGATGCCGAGCAGAGTGAAGACCGCTTCGCCGACCTCACGCATATCCTCTTCGATCAGGCCGCACTGGCCGCTGGCGACAGCTTGAAAGATCCGGCGACTTACGTACGCCGCTTGAACAAGCTGCTGGTTGAATTGACCGTCTAACGACTCAGTTCAGCAAGCTGCAAACGGGGCCTTTATGGCTCCGTTTGCATTTATGCAGAGCCAAAATTTGCGGGCTGTTAGCTGCTTGATGCGGGTCAACTGTCATATGGCTGTCATGTCAGTGTCATACGCTGGGTCATCTTCAATCCACTTAAAAACGGGAACCAAGCATGCACTCTATTCGTCTGATAACCCTGGCTGGCAGCCTCTTGTTGTCTGGTTTTGCTAGTGCGCAGGTGCGTGTGGAAGGGCCGGTTGAATACGGTATTTTCAACAGCCAGTACCAGGATTTTAAGCCCGGTGAGCGGGTGCTGACCCACAGCAATCAGACGATTGAAACCACGACTAATATCCCGGCCAAGCTCGGCATGAAGTTTGGTATGCGCTATAGCCTGGCGGGCAAAGTCGCAAAAGACGAGCCGTTGACCTTGCTCTACCTCACGCCTGGCGTGACGACTCCAGATGGCTTGCGGCACGACAAGTTCGTCGTCGAGCAAACCCTGCTGGCAAACTCACCGCAAGATTTGATGGCCTTTGAGTTCAGCGAAAACTATGAACTGGTGCCTGGCGAGTGGCACTTTATGGTGTTCCAGGGCGATCGCCTGTTGGCTGAGCAACGCTTTAACGTTCGTTAATTTTCAGTCATAAAAAATGGCGCCTGCGGGCGCCATTTTTTATGCGGGTGATTATTTATTCTTCGATCTGGCCCATGGCGGTGGTGTTGAAACCACCATCGACGTAGAGGATTTCACCGCTAATGCCCGAGGCCAGGTCCGAGCAGAGGAAGGCGCCGGCGTTGCCGACTTCTTCGATGGTGACGTTGCGGCGCAGCGGCGTTTGTTGCTGGTTGGCCGCCAGCATTTTGCGGAAGTTTTTGATGCCAGAGGCGGCGAGGGTGCGGATCGGGCCGGCCGATACTGCGTTGACTCGGGTGCCCTCAGGGCCGAGGCTGCCAGCCAGATAACGCACACCGGCTTCCAGGCTGGCTTTGGCCATGCCCATCACGTTGTAGTTGGGCATGGTGCGCTCGGCGCCCAGGTACGACAGAGTCAGGATGCTGCCATTACGGCCCTGCATCATCGGCCGGCCGGCCTTGGCCAGGGCGACCAGGCTGTAGGCGCTGATGTCGTGGGCAATGCGGAAACCTTCACGGGTGGTGACTTCGGTGAAGTCGCCATTGAGCTGATCGCCTGGGGCAAAACCTACCGAGTGAACGATGATGTCCAGCGCATCCCATTTTTTGCCAAGCGACTCGAATACCGCAGCGATGTCGGTGTCGTTGGCCACGTCGCAGGGAAAGCACAGTTCGGCATTGGAGCCCCAGCCGGCGGCATATTCTTCTACCCGGCCTTTGAGCTTGTCGTTCTGATAGGTGAAGGCCAGTTCAGCACCTTCGCGGTGCATGGCTTCGGCGATGCCTGAGGCAATCGACAGTTTGCTGGCGACGCCAACTATTAGTACGCGCTTACCGGCGAGAAAACCCATGGTGCTATCCCTCTTGCTGTTTTCAGGTTGTTTTTGCAGATTGCTGTTTTCAGCTCTCTGTTTTCAAGAATCAGGCGGTTGTCTGCGGCGCCATAAAGGCAGCCTCGAGTAACTGCTGGGTGTAAAGGTGTTGCGGTGCGGCAAAAATAGCGGGTGCCGGACCTTGTTCGACGACCTGGCCTTGCTTGATCACCAACAACTGGTGACTGAGCGCTCGGACCACCGCCAGGTCATGGCTGATGAACAGATACGTCAGGTTGTACTTACTCTGCAAACTGCGCAGTAACTCGACCACTTGGCGCTGAACTGTACGGTCCAACGCGGAAGTCGGCTCGTCCAGCAGTATCAGCTCCGGCTTGAGCACCAAGGCCCGGGCAATCGCAATGCGCTGGCGTTGTCCGCCAGAAAACTCATGGGGATAACGGTGGCGCGTCTCGGGGTCCAGGCCGACTTCGAGCATGGCGGCAATGATCGCCTGCTGTTGTTCTGCCTCGCTGCCCATCCGATGAATCTCTAATCCCTCGCCGATAATCTGGCTCACCGACATGCGTGGGCTGAGGCTGCCGTAGGGGTCTTGAAACACCACCTGCATCTGCCGGCGAAACGGCCGGATGGCACTCTGCGACAAGCCTTGCAGCGATTCACCGCGGTAGCGGATCGCGCCTTGGCTGTTGAGTAAACGCAAAATTGCCAAGCCCAAGGTCGACTTCCCCGAACCACTCTCGCCAACAATGCCCAAGGTTTGTCCCTGCGCCAGACTAAAACTAACCCCATCGAGGGCTTTTACATGATCGACCGTGCGGCGCAGCAAGCCTTTTTTGATCGGAAACCAGACCCGTAAATCTTCCACTTCCAGCTGTGTACTGCCGGGCACATTAGCCACTGGTTCACCGCGCGGTTCGGCGCCGAGCAGCTCCTGGGTATAAGGATGCTGCGGGGCGCGGAACAGTTCGGCGCAATCTGCCTGTTCGACGACGCGACCGTGCTGCATGACACATACCCGCTGGGCAATTCTGCGCACCAGGTTGAGATCGTGGCTAATCAGCAGCAGCGACATGCCCAAGCGCGACTGTAAATCCTTGAGCAATTGCAGGATTTTCAGCTGCACTGTGACGTCCAGGGCGGTGGTCGGCTCATCGGCAATCAGCAGTTCGGGCTCATTGGCCAGCGCCATGGCGATCATCACCCGCTGGCGTTGGCCGCCGGAAAGCTCATGGGGGTAAGCCTTCAGGCGTCTCGCCGGCTCATTGATGCCGACCAACTCCAGCAGCTCCAGAGTGCGGCGGCTGGCGGCTTTGCCGGTCAGGCCTTTGTGCAGGCGCAGCACTTCATTGATTTGTTTCTCGATGCTGTGCAGCGGATTCAGCGAGGTCATCGGTTCTTGAAACACCATGGCGATTTTATTGCCACGGATACCGCGCAGCTTGGCTTCGCTGATTTTCAGCAAGTCTTGCCCGGCATAGGTGATGCTGCCGGCTGGGTGACGTGCCAGCGGGTAGGGCAGCAGGCGCAGGATCGAGTGGGCGGTGACCGATTTGCCCGAGCCGCTCTCGCCGACTATGGCCAGGGTTTCCCCGCGACGGATATCGAAGCTGACGCCCTCGACCACCCGCTGGACCTGATCGTCACTGACAAACTCGACCGACAGATCGCGGACCTCAATCAAGTTGTTGTTGCTTGCACTGGTGCTGTTTGGCGTATTGAAGCTAAGCGGCTCGCTCATGTTATTTCCTAGGATCAAATGCATCGCGGGCAGCTTCGCCAATAAATACCAGCAAGCTCAACATCAGGCCGAGCACCGCAAAGGCGCTAATGCCCAGCCAAGGTGCCTGGAGGTTGGACTTGGCTTGCGCCATCAGCTCGCCCAGCGACGGCGCGCCTGCCGGCAGGCCAAAACCGAGAAAGTCCAAGGCGGTCAGGGTGCCAATCGCGCCGGTCAGAATGAACGGCATAAAAGTCATGGTGGAGATCATCGCGTTGGGCAAAATGTGCCGGTACATGATGGCGCCATTGCGCATGCCCAGTGCGCGGGCGGCGCGCACATACTCCAGATTACGGCCACGGAGGAACTCGGCGCGCACCACATCGACCAGGCTCATCCAGGAAAACAGCAGCATGATGCCCAGCAGCCACCAGAAGTTGGGCTGCACGAAACTGGCCAGAATAATCAGCAGGTACAGCACCGGCAGCCCCGACCAGATCTCTAAAAAGCGCTGGCCGAGCAAGTCCACCCAGCCGCCGTAAAAGCCCTGCAATGCGCCGGCAAATACACCAATGATCGAGCTGAACAGCGTCAGGGTCAGGGCAAATAATACCGTGATGCGAAACCCGTAGATCAGCCGCGCGAGCACATCGCGGCCCTGGTCATCGCTGCCCAACCAGTTGGCGGCTGAGGGCGGGGCGGGGGCCGGGACCCTGAGGTCGTAGTTGATGCTGTTGTAGCTGAACGGGATGATCGGCCAGAGCATCCAGCCGTCTTTAGCGCTGATCAGCTCGCGCACATAGGGGCTTTTGTAGTTGGATTCCAGGGGGAACTCGCCGCCAAACACGGTTTCTGGATAGCGCTTGGCGATGGGGAAGTACCAGTCGCCCTGATACTCCAGCAGCAGCGGTTTGTCGTTGGCGATTAACTCGGCGCCCAGGCTCAGGGTGAATAACGCCATAAACAGCCAGAGCGACCACCAGCCGCGTTTATTGGCTTTAAAACGGGTAAAGCGCCGGCGATTGAGGGGAGAAAGGGTCATCTCAATTCTCCCGACTGCTGAAGTCGATGCGCGGATCGACCAGGGTGTAGGTGATGTCGCTGATCAGTTTCATGATTAGGCCGAACAGGGAGAAAATAAACAAAGTGCCAAATACCACCGGGTAGTCGCGGTTGACGATCGACTCAAAACCCAGCAGGCCGAGGCCGTCGAGGGAGAAGATCACCTCCACCAGCATTGAGCCGGTAAAGAAAATCCCCAGTACCGCCGCCGGCAAACCTGCAATCACCAGCAGCATCGCATTACGGAAGATATGCCCGTACAGCACGGCGTTTTCGGTCAGGCCTTTGGCGCGGGCGGTGACCACGTATTGCTTGTTGATCTCATCGAGAAAACTGTTTTTGGTCAGGAAGGTCAGGGTCGCGAAGTTGCCAATCACCAGGGCGGTGATCGGTAGCGCCAGGTGCCAAAAGTAGTCGCCAATTTTGCCCAGCAGGCTCAGTTCATCGAAGTTGTTGGAGGTCAGGCCGCGCAGCGGGAACCAGTCAAAGTAACTGCCGCCGGCAAACACCACGATCAACAAGATGGCGAACAGAAAGCCGGGAATCGCGTAACCAATGATGATCGCCGAGCTGGTCCAGATATCGAAGTTGCTGTTGTGGCGGGTGGCCTTGGCAATCCCCAGCGGGATGGAAATCAGGTAGGTGATTAACGCGCTCCACAGCCCCAGGGAAATCGACACCGGCATCTTCTCGATGATCAGGTCGGTGACTTTGGCGTCGCGGAAAAAGCTTTCGCCAAAGTCCAGGTGCAGGTAGTTCACCAGCATCAGCCAAAAGCGCTCGGTAGCCGGTTTGTCGAAGCCGTACATGTGTTCGATTTCGCTGATCAGCTCAGGGTCCAGGCCCTGTGCGCCACGGTAGTTGGAACCGCCCACGGCGACCTCCGAGCCACCGCCGGAGATCCGCCCAGTGGCGCCGCCGGCCGCTGCTTCAAAGCCTTCGAGTTTGGCGATCATCTGCTCAACCGGACCGCCGGGCGCGGCTTGGACGATCAGGAAGTTGATCAGCAAAATGCCAAATAGAGTGGGGATGATCAGCAGCAAACGACGAACAATATAAGCCAGCATCTTATTGCTCCGTGCTTGCAGGTTGAGCCGCTGACGCCGGCTCGGCAGTCGGCTTCGCCCACCAGGTCATCAGGCCGATGTCATACAAAGGCGTTACCTTGGGATGCTCAAAGCGGCTCCAGTACGCCACTCGCCAGGTTTTGATGTGCCAGTTGGGGATCACGTAATAACCCCACTGCAAGGCGCGATCGAGGGCTTTGCTGTGGTCAATCAGGCTTTGCCGGGAGTCGGCATTAATCAGGCCCTCGACCAGGCTATCGATGGCCGGGTCTTGCAGGCCGATAAAGTTGCGGCTTCCGGGCTTGTCGGCGCTGGAGGAGTGCCAGTACTCGCGCTGCTCATTACCGGGGGAGTTGGATTGGCCGAAGCCGCCGACTATCAGGTCGTAGTCACGCGAACGCAGGCGGGTGATGTACTGCGACACATCGACCCGGCGAATCTCCAACTCGATACCGAGGTCGGCGAGGTTGCGTTTGAACGGCAGCAGTACGCGCTCGAAATCGATTTGGGCGAGCAAGAACTCAAACTTTACCGGCTTGCCGCTGGCGTCAACCATATGGTCATCGACAATCTTCCAGCCAGCCTCTTGCAGCAATTGATAGGCGCGCCGCTGTTGGTCGCGAATGATGCCGCTGGCATCGCTGGTCGGCAGGTTAAAGGCTTGGGTAAAAAGGTTTGGGTCGAGTTTGTCGCGCAACGGTTCAAGGATTTTCAGCTCGTCGCCGGTTGGCAGGCCGCTGGCGGCCAGTTCGGAGTTCTCGAAGTAGCTGCGGGTGCGGGTGTAGGCACCGTTGAACAGCTGCTTGTTGGTCCATTCAAAGTCCAGTAGCAGGCTCAGCGCCTCGCGCACACGGCGGTCTTGAAAAATCGGCCGGCGAATATTGAAGACAAAGCCCTGCATGCCTGTGGGGTTGAGGTTGAGGATTTGTTCCTTGACCAGGCGCCCGTCATTCACCGCTGGGGTGTTATAGGCCGTGGCCCAGTTCTTGGCACTGATCTCCAACCAAAAATCAAACTGTCCAGCCTTCAGGGCTTCCAGGGCTACGCTGCTGTCGCGGTAGTAGTCGATGACCAGATTGTCGAAGTTGTAAAAGCCCCGGTTGACCGGCAGATCTTTGCCCCACCAGTCTTTAACCCGCTCATAGCGGATGCTGCGGCCAGGCTCAATTTTTGCCACCCGATAGGGGCCGCTGCCCACCGGGATTTCCAGATTGCCTTTGGTGAAGTCGCGGTTGGCCCACCAGTGCTTGGGCAGCACCGCCAATTGGCCGAGGATCAATGGCAGTTCGCGGTTATTGCTGCGCTTGAAATCAAAGCGCACCCGCAGCGGATCTTCGGCGGTGGCCTTGGCGACATCGGCGTAGTAGGCCTTGTACTGAGGCTCGCCATCTTTCATCAGGGTTTCAAAGCTAAACACCACATCATCAGCAGTAACCGGTTGGCCGTCGCTGAACCGCGCCTCTGGGCGTAGGTAAAAACGCACCCAGGTCTTGTCCGGTGCTACCTCGATTTTACCGGCCAGCAGGCCGTACTCGGTAAAGGGCTCATCCAGACTATGGCGGGTCAGGGTGTCGTAAATCAGGCCGATATTGTCGGCGGCCACGCCTTTGCTGATAAAAGGATTAAGGCTGTCAAAACCACCCAGGCCGGATTGGCGAAAGGTGCCGCCCTTGGGCGCATCCGGGTTTACAAATTCGAAGTATTTAAAGTTGGCCGGGTATTTGGGCGGCTCGCCATAGAGGGTGATGGCATGCTGGCCGGCAGCCTGTGCTAAACAGCTAGCCAGGGCCAGCAGGCTGGCGGTGCGCACGAGCAACGTGCGTAGAGGAAACGTCATAACCGGTTCTCCGAAGGCGTTAGCCACCAGGCACGCAGCCCTAAGGTGTAGGGCGGCGTGGATAAAAAACTAAAGCGGTTGCGGTAGGCAAGCCGGTGGTTGTTCAGGTACCAATTGGGAATGCTGTAATGCTGCCACAGCAGCACCCGGTCGAGGGCGCGGGTGCTGGCAACTTGCTCGTCGCGGCTGTGGGCGGCCAGCAGTGCGTCGAGCAGTGCATCGACCACTGGGTTATTAATGCCCGCGTAATTTTTGCCACCCTTGATATTGAGCTGGCTGGAATGAAAGTACAGCCGTTGCTCAAGGCCAGGACTAAGGCTCTGCGGCAGGGTGGTCAGAATCATATCGAAGTCGTATTGATCCAGACGTTGTTTGTACTGGGCTGGGTCAACCGTGCGCAGGTTGACCTCGATGCCAATGCGCGCAAGGTTCTCGGCATAGGGTTGAAAGATCCGTTCCAGATTGGGATTAACCAGCAAAATTTCAAAACGCAGCGGCTCGCCACGGGCGTTCTGCAGGCGTTGGCCGGAAAGCGTCCAGCCAGCGGCTTTAAATAGACGCAAGGCTTGGCGCAAAGTTTCCCGTGGAATGCCATTGCCGCTGGTTTGCGGC
>JAIERD010000337.1 GCA_019747155.1 Pseudomonadaceae bacterium | reverse complement strand
GGCTCGTTGTTTGCGTAAGGGCCAGGCAAAGCAGGCTTCCGGTGCGACCAATCGATCCATTTCCCAGCGAGCGTAATTTACTCAGCAGTGCGGGTTGGTAGCTCCAGCCCGCATTAATGATACCAATAGGTTGTTTGTGTGCTGCACGCTAGCCCTGCAAATCTGCCTCTAGGGTCTTTGGTGATCGTAGTCATGGCTGTGGTGCTAGTGATGGTGTGGGCATAGCGCCTGATATTGATCAAGGCCAGTAGAGCTGCAATTTAGCCTGTCCTGCTCGCGCTAGGCGGGTGGGTTTGCTAGGAGTTTACAGACCATTACAAACGACTTGTACGTAGGCATTACTCTGGCTCGTTAGCGTGGAAGGCACCCTCAACAGACCATCCAGGTACGTACAAAATGTGCTTGCTGTGGTTCTTGCGCCCTGCAGTATTGGCATCAATCGAGACCTCATCACGCCTAATCCTTCTTGGTGTATAGCCGCTCATAAGCCCTAGCCCAATCTCAGGTGCCGACTTCAGATTCCTGAGAGCTTCAGTTGCTGTAGGTTTCGAGATTTTAAGCTCTTCAGCAAGATTGATCTCGGGAAGCGCTTCTTTGACCATTGCAAGGCGTGAGGCTGAGTTGATGCTGACCCTTTTGTTGTGTTCATTTCGGGCGCGTCGTTCATTTCGGGCAATGTCAAGTAGGTAGCGACTCTCGACCGGCCTCAGGATCTTGATGATTGCCGCCTGCGCCCTTGCTGTACCATTTCCTTGGCGGGTGCTGATGCGTAATCTTGAGTACCAGTCTCGAAGCATCTCCATGAGTACTAGCTCTTTACACAGGTAGTCATGGAACCAAATACGCCTTATGAAAGGTTTGAATTTGTCCGGTAACTCATCATGAAATAGCGCCTCATAATCCTGCCTGGGCTGCACAATTTGCTCCAGGTTGTGAAAACTTTTACCCTCAACGAGGCCTATTGCATTCAATAACGCTTGAACCTCTGGAATAAAGCGCCGTCGATCCCGCTCCAGCGATTTAATCGTGTCGTAGCTGTCACTGAACTGGCTCATCTCATCAGCCGAAAGCGTAATTAGTTTGCTGAATCCGATAAATGCTAGGAATCCATGAATGTTTTCGGGTAGTTCGTTGAGTGTGCTCATCAGCTATCCATCTGCGCGAAAAACTTGGCACTTCTAGTGCGGGGATCGGTAGAGCTAGCCCTGTACCCATGTCCATTCAAGTCAGGGTAAAGCGGAATGTATCCCCTGCCTAGGCCGCTAATCGATCACTGGCGGCATAAAGTTAGCCCCGGCAGTGACGCCATATTTACGGCTATTCACCGCCCCGCAATCGCAACAAGGCCATTCCCAACGATATAAACCCCCACAGATTGCTGCAGTCTTGCCTCTAAGCCCCGCATAATGCCGAATTGGTAATATCGATCCGCTGCTATAAGCACGCCGATCTCACTCAGGATTTGTTACATGCCCCTCACGCTGCCCCAGCTAGAACGCCACCTGTTTAAAGCCGCCGATATTCTGCGCGGCAAGATGGATGCCTCGGAGTTCAAGGAATACATCTTCGGCATGCTGTTTCTTAAGCGCTGTTCGGATGTGTTCGAGGTGCGGCGTGAAGAGGTTATCGCCCTGGAAGAAGGTGCGGGTAAGACCCGTGACGAGGCTCTAGCCAGTGCAGAAAACCCGCGCTGGTACAAAAAAGATGGCTCGTTCTGGGTGCCGCAAGAGTCGCGGTACTGGTGGCTGCGTGATGATGCTCACGTCGATGTCGGTGGCAAGCTAAACAAGGCGCTGGCCGGTATCGAAACTACCAATAGCAGTTTGGTTGAGGTGCTGGAGCACATCGACTTCACCCGCAAGGTCGGCCAGAGCAAGATCCCGGACATCAAACTGCGCCAGCTGATTACCCACTTCGGCCTGCATCAACTGCGCGATGATAACTTCGAGTTTCCTGACCTGCTCGGCGCCGCGTATGAATACCTGATCGGCGAGTTTGCCGACTCTGCCGGCAAGAAGGGCGGTGAGTTCTACACGCCGCGCTCGGTGGTGCGGATGATGGTGCGGCTGATCAAACCCGAGCTGAACCACGATATTTACGACCCCTGCTGTGGCTCCGGCGGTATGTTGATCGCGGCCAAGGAATATATCGACGAGCACGGTGGCGACGGGCGTAAAGCCAACCTGTTTGGTCAGGAGTTCAACGGCACGGTGTGGTCCATCGCCAAGATGAATATGTTGCTGCACGGCATCAGCACCGCCGACCTGCAAAACGAAGACACCTTGGTCGAGCCGCGCCACGTGCAGGATCGTGAGTTGCTGCGCTTCGACCGCATCCTCACCAATCCGCCGTTTTCCCTGCCCTGGGGCCACACCGAGAAGAATGCCGATGGCACCGCCGCCTGGGCGCCGAAGTTTCCCGAGCGTTTCAGCTACGGGCAGGTGCCGTTAGGGGCAAAGAAGGCTGACTTGATGTTCCTGCAGCACATGGTCTCGGTGTTGCGTGACGGTGGGCTGATGGCCACTGTGCTGCCCCACGGCGTGCTGTTTCGCGGTGGTGACGAGCGCGGCATCCGTGCCGGCATGATCGAAGATGATTTGCTCGAAGCCGTTATCGGCGTTGCGCCCAATCTGTTTTATGGCACAGGCATTCCGGCGTGCATCCTGGTGCTGCGCAAGCAAGTGCAGGAGGGTGCCAACCGCATCAGCGGCAAAACGGCCGAGCGCCAAGGCAAGGTGTTATTCATTAATGCCGACCGCGAATACTTTGAAGGCCGCGCGCAGAACTACCTGTTGCCCGAGCACATCGAAAAGATCGTTGCCACCTTCGACCAGTTCCGCGCCATCGACGGCTTCTCGGCCATAGTCGATCACGCCACGCTCAAGGCCAACGACTACAACCTCAATATCCGCCGTTATGCCGACAACGCTCCAGCACCTGAGCCCCATGATGTGCGGGCGCATTTGCTGGGCGGGATTCCCAAGGCAGAAGTGACTGCGCAACAGGCGCTGTTTGCCGCGCAAGGTCTCGATCCGCTGGACCTGTTGGTCGAGCGCGATGCGACTTACTTCGACTTCGCGCCACAGCTGCAGGCGCGCCAAGCGCTGAAGCCGGCCATTGAAGGCAACGCCAAGCTGCAGGCCAAGGAAGCACGCTTGCGTACGGCCTTCGAGGCCTGGTGGCAGGCCCATAGCCAACAGATTCCAGCCTTGCACGGGCAGACCAGTATTGTTGCTACCCGTAGCGATTTGCTCGGCAGTTTTACCGGCGCGCTGGACCCAATAGGTTTGCTCGATGGCTTCCAGGTGCGCGGCATCAGTGCCGGCTTCTGGGATGCCAACAAATATGACTTCCAATCCATCATGGCGCGCGGTCCTTTGGGGCTGATCACTGGCTGGCGCGACACCATTATTTCCGAGCTGGAAGACAGCGAGCAAAAGAGCAAAAGCAGCCCGCTGGAGCACAAGCTGGTCAAGTTCTTGATGGCCGACTTTGTCGAGGCCATCAATGAGCTGGAGGCGCAAAAGGCCGAACTGGAAAGCCAGATCAAAGCGGCTACTGCGGTCAAGGGCGAAGACGGCGAGGAAGGTGATGCAGAAGAGTCGGATGACGACAACCTTATCGACGAAGCGCAAATCAAGGCATGGAAAAAGGCACTTTCCGACTGCAAGAAACAGCTCAAGGCCAAGAAAGACACCTTTACCGCGCAGCTGAATGCCGACGTTAATGCGCTAGTAGAAGCCCAAGCCGCCGAGTTGCTGCTGACCATTTTGCACAACGACATGCTGGCCATCGTCGAGCGCTATATCAGCGTCCGGCGTAATTTTGTGGTCGCGGCGTTTGAAAACTGGTGGGACAAGTATCAGGTGACCCTGACTGAAGTTGAGCACAAGCGCGATGTGGCAGCGCAGGCGTTGCAGGGGTTCTTGAAGGGGTTGGGGTATGTCTGACCCAGGATATGAGATTAAGTCCCTCGGTGACGTTATCGAGAAGAATTTCGGCGGAGGCACTCCGCCACGTCAGGTGGCGTCGTACTGGAAGGGCGATATACCTTGGGCTTCGGTCAAAGATTTCCCTGCTACAGGGGGCGTGATATCAAATACGGAAGAGCACATCACGCGAGCGGGTCTCAATGCTAGTGCGAGCAATTTAGTTCCCGCTAATACACCGCTGATATGCACGAGGATGGCTGTTGGTAGGGCCGCTATGCCTGTCGTAGATATGGCGATCAATCAGGATGTAAAAGCCCTATTTCCGGTATCTGGGGCTTCGGCATCCTACCTGATGAAGCTGCTGCAACATGTTCAGCCAAAAGTTGAAGCGCAGGCTGTTGGCTCTACGGTCAAAGGGATTCGAGTTCAGGATTTACTTAGCCTGCCTGTGCCGCTGGCGCCACAAGACGCTCAGCCCGTAATCGCTGAAATCCTCGATACTCTCGACACCGCCATTCGCGAAACCGAGGCGATCATCGAGAAGCTCAAGGCTGTCAAACAGGGCCTGCTGCATGACCTGCTAACTCGCGGCATTGACGCCGGCGGTGAGCTGCGCCCACTCCAATCCGAAGCCCCGCACCTCTACAAACAGTCGCCGCTTGGGTGGATACCGAAAGAGTGGGATGTCGTCACGCTGGAGTCGGTGTGCAAGACGGTGACCAGCGGTTCGCGCGATTGGGCACGCTTCTATGCTGACAGCGGTGCGCTGTTCGTTCGCATTGGTAACTTGACGCGTGAGCACATCAATTTCCGCTACGAGTCGACGATGTACGTGCGCCCGCCTCGGAATGCGGACGGACAGCGGACACGGCTAGAGTCTGGCGACATCCTGATTTCCATTACGGCCGATCTGGGTATCGTCGGCGTCGTTCCAGATGGTTTGGGCGAGGCGTACATCAACCAGCACATTGCACTGGTACGCCCAGACCTTGATGCTGTTAATTCGCGATTCGTTGGCCATTACCTGGCCGGGCCAATTGCACAAAACTACATCAGCAAACTGAACGATGCGGGCGCAAAAGCGGGCCTGAACCTGCCAACGATCCGGGGTTTAGTGACGGCAAAGCCGCTTCGTACCGAACAGGATCTGATTGCCACGCGCTTGGATGAAATCGATAACCGCATACAGAACGCGACGACCGAGTCCGCCAAGCTGCGAGAGCTCAAGGCTGGCCTAATGGATGACCTCCTCACCGGCCGCGTCCGCGTCACGCCGCTGCTGGATAACTAAGTATGGCCATGCCACCCAATCCGACCTGGCTGTATCGACTGGTGCACGTCGATAATCTCGCCACCTTATTGTCGCGCGGAGCGTTGCATGCGCCGCATTGCACTCCGGCAGATGGCTTACCTTATCGGCCCATTCACGATGTGGCGGTGCAGGAAAATCGGCATATACAGCCGATCCCGTGTGGGCCGGGCGGCACTGTGCATGATTATCTGCCGTTCTATTTCGGCCCGCATTCGGTGATGTTGCTCAACCTAAAAACCGGCAGGGTGGCGGGCTATAACGAAGGGCAGGCGCCATTGGTGTATCTGGTAACCAAAGCGCAAACGCTGGTCGAAGCCGGTAACCGGTTCGTTTTTTCCGACGGCCACGGCTTGGCGCGCTTTACCGGCTGGTATGATGACTTGTCCCAACTGGACGCCGTGGATTGGAGCATTGTTGGCGAACGATACTGGTCCGACAACCAGCAAGACAACGACCGTCAGCGGCGCAAGCAGGCCGAATTTCTGGTTTGGCAGCAATTGGACTGGTCGTTGATTGTCGGCATTGGTGTGTTGAATGACGCGGTAAAACAGCGGGTAGAAACTATTTTGAACCAGTTCCCGCAACGGCACCGACCGCCGGTAAAGCTTATGCCGCAGTGGTACTACTGAGATGATGGCGATGATTGAAAGCGCAAAAGGCAACCTGCTAGAGGCGGATGCAGAGGCTCTGGTCAACACAGTCAACTGTGTCGGCTTTATG
The DNA here is from genome assembly GCA_019747155.1 of Pseudomonadaceae bacterium. Classification (GTDB taxonomy): domain Bacteria; phylum Pseudomonadota; class Gammaproteobacteria; order Pseudomonadales; family Pseudomonadaceae; genus Aquipseudomonas. The sequence goes on along the minus strand of JAIERD010000337.1, from coordinate 9,016 downwards.
GGCAAGGGTATCGCGCTGCAGTTTAAGCAGGCGTTTCCCGCCAACTTCAAAGAGTACGAGGCCGTCTGCAAAGCCGGGCAGCTCACACCTGGTCGCATGCTGATCCACGATAACGGCGCGCTGGTGAACCCGCGTTATATCGTCAACTTCCCAACCAAACGCCACTGGAAGGGTAACTCTCGGCTTGAGGATGTGGTCGCTGGGCTGCAAACCTTGGTTGCCGATGTGCAGCGTTTGGGTATTCGCTCCATCGCCATCCCGCCCTTGGGTTGTGGCCTCGGTGGGCTGGCGTGGCGTGAGGTAAAACCGCTGATTGTGGACGCATTTGCGGCGCTACCCGATGTGCGGGTGTTGTTGTTCGAACCCTCCGGCGCGCCAGCAGCCAAGAGCATGCCGGTGCGCACCGCACGGCCAAAAATGACCCCGGCGCGGGCGTTGTTTATCAAGCTGATGGATGCCTATGGCGCGCTCGATTACAGCCGTTCGCTGCTGGAAGTGCAGAAGCTCGCGTACTTTCTGCAAAAAGCCGGCGAGCCGCTGCGCCTGAAGTACCAAGCCGGTTTGTACGGCCCCTATGCCCACAACCTGAATAAGGTGCTGGAAGTCATGGAAGGGCACTTTATCCGTGGCTATGGCGACAGCCAAAAACCGGATGCCGAGATCGAACTGCTGCCGGGTGCCGTGGCCGAGGCGGATGCTTTTCTCGCGGGCAATGCGGACTCCTTGGCGCGTTTGAGCCAGGTCGCGAGCTTGATCGAAGGCTTCGAAACACCCTATGGCATGGAGCTGCTGGCCACCGTGCATTGGGTTGCCCATCACGGCACGCCAGCTTCATCCGCCATCAGCCAAACAGCTGAGCAGGCTATCGATGCGGTGCATGCGTGGAACCCGCGCAAGGCGCAGATTTTTCAACCGTCGCACATTCGCACGGCCTGGGGCCATTTGGCTGAACATGCCTGGTTGTAAGACCTGAAGACGGCGTTAATGCGAAGTTTGGAGTGCCGTTTCTATTTGACGGCTATTTGATTGGCCATAGTCTGACTGCCTCTATGGATGGGCTGCAGGCCTTGTAATCACTGAAATTTGCGCATTATTGCTGTTTGATGGCTATTTGATCGGCAGCCGAGATATGGACCGCCTGGGTTGCAGTTTGAGCCAGGAGTGAGTTTTTTGAATTAATGGATGTAAGTGGATGCAGTCGATCCACTTGGCTAGGGAGTTTGCATGGGCTGGGAATTGGATGACGTCGAAAAGCCCTTTGTTGCGCAGCTAAAAGCGTTGGGTTGGGTGCATGTCGAGGGCAGCCTGGACGATCCAGCTGTTACGCAACGGACGAACTTCGTCGAAGTGGTGCAAGAAGGCGTGTTGCGTGAACAGCTCCGCGCACTCAATCCCGGCCCCGATGGCCAGCCTTGGCTGGATAACGATCGCACCTCTGAAGCCATTGCCGCCATTACCCGCCTGGGCACCGCCAAGCTGATGGAGGCCAACGAAAAAGCCACCGAACTGCTGTGCAAAGGCCTGACTGTTGAAGGCTTACCGGGTTGGGACGGTGGCCGTGGGCAGACCATTCGCTACATCGACTGGGACGTGCCCGCCAACAATCGCTTTACCGTGGTCAACCAGTTTCGGGTGGACTGCCTGCCGGGCTTCAACTCGGGCAAAGCCTTTATCGTGCCGGACTTGGTGCTGCTGGTTAACGGCCTGCCGCTGGTGGTGGTGGAATGCAAAAGTCCATCCATCCCCGAGCCGCTGAGCGATGCCGTGGATCAGCTGCGTCGCTACAGCAACCAGCGCCGCGCCGCATTTGAAGTGGATGACAACGAGGGCAGTGAGCCGCTGTTTGCCACTAATCAATTGTTGGTGGCTAGCAGCTATGACGCCGCTCGGGTGGGCTGCATCGGCGCGGGTTTTGAGCACTTTGCCCAATGGAAAACCGTGGTTGGCCCCGACGGCTTGGGCAGCGAGACCGAAGTCGCTACTGCGCTGGGAAAAACCGGGCTGTCTGAGCAAGAGCGTTTGATTGCCGGCATGCTGGCGCCGGCGCAACTGCTCGATTTGATTCAGCACTTTATGCTGTTTATGCAGGTGAGCGGGCAGACCATCAAAACTGTCTGCCGCTACCAGCAATACCGCGCAGTGAACCGTGCCATCGCCAAATTGAAAGCCGGTAAAACCCGCAAAGAGCACGGCGAGCATGACGAGCGCGGCGGCATCATCTGGCATACCCAAGGTTCGGGCAAAAGTCTGACCATGGTGTTTTTGGTGCGCAAGATGCGCAGCGACGCCCAGTTGCGGCGCTTCAAGGTGATTGTGGTCACCGACCGTAAAGACTTGCAGACCCAGCTTTCCGTTACCGCCACGCTGACTGGCGAAGTGGTTGAAGTGGCAGATAGCAGCGGCGGGATTAAAAAGCTGGCGCGCCGCAAAGGTCCAGGGCTGATCTTTGCCACTATCCAGAAATACCGTGATACCGATACCGCAGGCGAAGCGGGCCTGACTGCCGGTGACTTGCCAGCGCCAGCCAAGGCCGCAGAAGTGAGCAGTGCTTATAAGGTGGCAACCACCTTTGACGTGCTTAACGACGATGAAAGTATTCTGGTCATGGTTGATGAGGCGCACCGCACCCAAGCCGGTGACTTGCAGGCCAACCTGCTGGCGGGCTTGCCTAACTGCGCGCGCATCGGCTTTACCGGCACGCCAATCATCATGGGCGACAAGAAGCGCACCCATGAAATCTTCGGCGAGTTCATCGACCGCTACACGATTAAAGAAGCCGAAGCCGACGGTGCCACAGTGCCGGTGCTGTACGAAGGCCGCACGGCGCAAGGGGCTATCAAAGATGGCGCGAGCCTCGATGAGTTGTTCGAAGATTTGTTCCGCACCCAGACCCCGGGAGAGCTGGAGGCGATAAAAAAGAAGTACGCCACCAAGGGCCATATCTTCGATGCACCAGCGCTGATTGCCGACAAGGCGAAAGACATCCTGCGCCACTACGTCACCAATATTTTGCCCAATGGTTACAAGGCACAGGTGGTTGCATACAGCCGGCTGGCGGCGATTCGCTATTTCGAGGCCTTGCAGAAAGCCCGTGATGAACTCTTGGCCGACGCTGAAATGCTCTCTGCTGCTGACAAAGCGTTGGATGATGAAGCCTTGTGTCAGCGCCCACCGAAAATACAGGCGGTTGTGCAGGCTTGGCGCTATCGCGACACCCTGCGTGCGCTGCAGTTCGCGCCGATTATTTCGGGCAGCAACAACGATGATCCAGCCTGGAAGCAATGGACCGACGGCGCGGTGCATGAGCAGCTGATCAAACGGTTCAAGAAACCGCTTTTCCACGCTAAGCCGGACAAAACCGATCCGCTGACGTTTTTGATCGTCAAATCCATGCTGCTGACCGGCTTCGATGCACCGATTGCCGGGGTGATGTACCTCGACCGGCCGATCCGTGAAGCTGAATTGCTGCAGGCCATCGCACGGGTGAACCGTACCGGTTTCGGTAAGCGTTGCGGCATCGTGGTGGACTACTACGGCGTGGCGCAGCATCTGCAAGAAGCCTTAGCCGCATATGCCGATGAAGACGTGCAGGGCGCTTTGGCCAGCCTGAAAGATGAAGTGCCGATCCTGCGCGACCGGCATTTGCGCGTGGTGGATTTGTTTCGCCAGCGTGGTATCGAATCCCTGGATGACACCGAGGCCTGCATTGAGGCATTGGGCGAGGAAAAACTGCGTGCCGAGTTCGCGGTGAAGCTGAAAACCTTTTTGACTTCTCTCGATACTGTCCTGCCGCGACCGGAGGGTTTGCCGTTCACTAAGGACGCCAAACGCTTGGCCTACCTCTATGCCCGCGCGCGCAACCGTTACAAGGACACGCCGGTGCTGGGTAAGGACGTCGGCGCTAAGGTGCGCAAGCTGATCGACGACCACGTTATTTCGCTGGGCATCGACCCGAAGATTCCGCCGATTCAACTGAGCGATGCGAACTTCGAAAAGCATGTTTCCAGGGCCGTTAACGACCGGGCCAAAGCTTCGGAAATGGAACACGCGATTCGCTCGCATATCCGTGGCCATGCCGATGAAGACCCGGTGCTGTACCGCAAGCTATCGCAGCGACTGAGTGACATTCTTAAAACGGTTGGTGATCAGTGGGACGAGCTCACTTCGCAGCTGCAAGAGATCATCAATGAGTTGCGCTCAGGTAAGGCTGGGCAGGGCGCCACAGTCAGCGATTTGCCCGAGCATTACGCGCCGTTTTTACGCACCTTGTTAGACGTTGTCTGCGCTGAGGCTGAGCCAACCCCTGCTGAGCTGGTGCGTTTGAAAGATGTAACGGTGGAGCTGGTTGATCTGTTGCAGCAAGAGCTGCAGAGCAGCCGCAATATCTGGAACAAACCTATCGCCCAAGAGGCGCTTAACAGTCAGTTGTTTGACCAGTTGATGCGTATTCGGCCGCCCTTGGTGGATGCCGATAAAGCCGGCGCACTGGCTGATCGGTTGATGGCTCAGGCGCGTGCCAGTCACGACAAGTTGGTGAAACTCTGATGGTGATTCGTTGATGGAGAACGCAGCGCCGGTACTGTCCTTTTTGGATGTAGAGGATCTGCGCTTCGCTATTCGGCGCAGTGACCGGCGGCGGACGCTGCAAATCACCGTCGATCGTGATGGCGAGCTATTGCTATCAGCACCCTGCGATGTCGATGAGCAACGGTTGCGGGCGTTCGCCGAGGAAAAGCGCTTCTGGGTTTACACCAAACTGGCTGAGCGCGATCGCTTGCAGCATGAAGTGCCGCCAAAAGAGTTTGTCGACGGCGAGGGCTTTCTCTATCTCGGCCGTAGCCACCGCCTGCGACTGGTGGATGAACAAGATGCAGCGCTGAAACTGGCAAGCGGCCGCTTCTTGTTGCGGCGCGATCTGGTCAGTTGTGGACGCGAGCCGTTTATTCGCTGGTATAGCGAGCGGGCGCGGGTTTGGTTGTCTGGTCGCGTTGCTGAATACCGTGCGCGGATGGAGGTAGCGCCAGCAGGCCTGAAAGTGCAAGACCTCGGTTATCGCTGGGGTTCATGCGGTAAGGGCGACATGCTGTATTTCCACTGGAAAACTATATTGCTGCCGGCGCGGATTGCCGAGTACGTGGTGGTACACGAACTCGCCCACCTGCACGAACCCCATCACACCCCCGAGTTCTGGCTGCGCATAGAGCGAGCCATGCCCGATTACGCGCAACGTAAGACTTGGCTGGCGGAGCATGGCATGTCGGTTGAGGGGCTTTGAGGCACGGCAGCTAAGCAAGTTGTTTGCGCGGCTCTGCTAGGCCAAGTTGACGGTTTATTGCTGCTCACGCAGCGCCATCAAGCATCGCCACCGCTTATGCGTACAGCTGCTTTCTTCAGCAGCCACCAGAACACCATGCAGGCCAGAACCACTGCAATCAGCACTGGCAAAAAGCGCAGCATCAATATGCCAAGCAAGACTGCCATCGCGCATCCAGCCAGTACGCCTATAAAGGCCAACAACAAAGCAAAAAAACGCAATACGATCATGGGATTCACCTCTGGTTAGTTGAGCTGGGCGTGAGCCGCTTTAACGCAGCCCACGCTTGAAGGCATATCGAGCAGCAATCAGTGCGCCGAGCCGATTTGCTCAGCCTTGGATTCGAGCTTCGCTGCGAGTGTGGTTTTTGCTGCGGATGCTGAGCGCTGAGTCGGTACTTCACGGTTGAACTCATCGTCAGCAGTCACCGGGTAAAACTCTTCGACGACAGCCCCCGAGTCTTCTTCGCTGTCTTCAAACGCGCCGTTGCTAAAGCCCAGTCGTGCGGCGTTGTCTAAGGCGGTTTGATCAAAGCCTGCGGCTATACGCGAATCGTTGGTTTGCTGCGCCGCTATCAATGCCTCTTCCAGCGTTATGCCGTTCCTGACGGTGATGTCTGCGTAGAAGATTGGCGTGCCATGACTTTGCCGGGTGGATTTGCCGCGTAGCCTTAGCTCCAGCGGTAGGCAGGCCAAGCGATTGCCGGAAATGGCTTGCAGGTATTGCAGGCGTGCCGCCAGGGTGCGAATGCTGTTGAATCCGGTGGTACGGAACACAAAGCTGCCCAGCGAGTCCTCATCGCCGATCACCACGTTGAGCCGTCCGTAGGGTTTGCAGGCACCGCCTTGCGCCAGCGAACAACCATCCGGTGACGGGCAGGGCAGCGATTGAATCCCGTCCGCGCATTGCCGCTTGCAGGTTTCGCCATTGCCCACGCAAACAGGTCGCCCGGTGGCTCGGTCGAACAGGCTGTACTCGGCACGAAAATTCAAATCAGGCTCATTGAACAGCAGCCGGATCGGAATGCTGCGTAGCTTGCCTTCTTGGTTTTTACGCAGCGCCTCATCTAACGGATGCAGCAACCAGCCGTCCCGGCTCTGCAGCTGCGAGGTTATGGTGAATTGATCGTCTTTCTCTGGCAGGCGCTTGCCGTTTTTCTCGACAACTTTGCCAATCGAAATCCGTCCCAAGATGGGCGGGGTGATAGCGAGACCTTTAAGCATGCTGGCTTTCCTTCATCTGAAAATAAAAAAGCCACCGAGACAGCGCTAACTGTCAGGGTGGCTGGGTTGGGTTGCTGGGCATATCAGGCGATCAGGAAACGGCGGCTGCCTTCCTTGACCATGGCGTAACGAACTTGCAGGTAGGGTTTTTCCTTCAGCATCCGTTGGACGTCGAGGGCGGAGCTGTCCTTGGTTTTCTTCCAGGTGATATAGCCGCTGGAAAACTTCGCACGGGTAGCTTCGCCCATTGCTTGTTGCAGGGTTTGCTTGAGCTGAGATTCACACTTTTCCTGCTGGGCGATGCTTTGGCGAACCGACTTGAGTTCAACGTAAGCGATGGCCAGTGCCGGATTAGCGCTGAAGTCCACCACCTGGCCGCTGTCTGCCGGATAAAGGCAGCGCAGCGCCTGATCAGCCGAGTCCGAGCCATCAGCCGGTGGCGGCGTGTCAGTCATCACGTAGTCCCAGAACTTGCGCTCCAGCTCAATCAGGCGAGTGATCATCTGTTCGTCACGCTCGATGCGATGAATCTCCAAATGTTGACCACCCAGCAGTACCGCGACATCAGCCGCCTGTTTGCCGGTGACGGCCAGCTGGTGCATGACTTGTAACTGCACGTACTCCGGCACGCCCTCCTTCCAGAGGCGTGCCCCGTTTATGCCGGCTGTTTTACATTCGAGAATCTGCACATCAGCTGCACCGATTATTTCGCGGTCGATGTTGGCCAGCATCCACGGAAGTTCCGGATCTGGGTGCTGCAGCACGGCATTGATTCGCCGCACGCGGTTGCTTGAGCGCTTGCTGTAGTGCGAGGCCACTATGGGTTCGAGAATGTTGCCCCAGTACGCTGGCGACTCTTCATCGTGTGGATCAATCTTGGGTAATGCGCCATCACGACCAGTCTTCTCCATCCACAGTTCTAGCTGCGATTTGTACGGGTTAAGGCCAACGGCAGAGGCGGCATCGGAGCTGCCGATACCGCCTTTACGAACAGCCAGCCACTCTTCGCGAGGAAGCGCTTTGGTGCCGACAAGGCGAAGGGCTGGGCGTGATTTTGAAACGGTGGAGCTGGGCAGTGCTTGGCGTTCCATGGTGGTTTCCTATAGGCATAAAAAAACGCCCAGCCAGCGAATGCTGACCAGGCGTTTGGGGAGTGGAGGTGAGTGGTTAGGCGGCGAGTTTCAGTGCTGCATCCAGGGCGCGTTGCTTGATTACCGCGCCTTGGCCAAACCAAGCCGAGTCCATGCGGTACTCGGTGCTGCGGGCACGACGTTCGTGATCGACGTATTCGGTCACCGCATTCAGTAAGCCCCAAGCTGTGCCGTTGGCTGACGCCAGCGTGGAACCCTTGCCTTGACCTTCATACAGACTTTGCACCTTACGCAGAGCACGCTCGTTCGGCAGAACTTGCGGCATGGCACTGTTCGGTTGAATGTCGCACATCACATTCATGAAAAAGCCCATCGCCTCATGCCACTGGACCTTACGTTCGGCCAAGTTACGCATGCGATACATGAATTCGTCCCATTGCGAGACGGCGATGCCGAGCTGTTTCTTTACCGCTTGCGGATCGAAGCGGGTGTTATGCGGCACCTTGATCGACCGGCAGGCACCATCCAGGGCAATGGTTAGCGTGTTGTTGCAGACCACTCGAACCGTGGTGGGTGTGGCGGTAGTGGCCAGCGTGCCATCGCAGGATGTGGCCAGCAGTAAGTAACCACTTACCTGGTCATTGCCTTTAAGTACTGCGGATTGGCCAGTGCGAGCCAGCGCCCAGAACTTACGACCGCCTTTCAGTACGCCAGCGGTTTCCAGCTCGTAGCCAGAGACCTCGGAAAGATCGCGGTAGAACTCCAGCACTTCTCGCGGCTGAACGATTTGGTAGCGGCTAGAGACCACCGACAGCGGCGCTTTAGTGTCGGAGCGAAACAGCACCTTCTGTTCCGGAAACGAGTGAGTAGTGCATAGCGGGCCGATGCTGTCAGCCTTGAAGTGGACCGGGCTGTCTTGAATCTGCCAGTCCATACCGGCTTCGCGTTGCCAGATTTCAATGGGCTGTTTCTGCGTGAGTTGATTACCGAGGCCGTGCCACGGGGTTTGGCCAACGTAAGCCATTTGTTCGATTAAATGTGCCATGAGAAAGATTCCTTTTTGAGCATGCAGGCATAAGCGCTGCGGACCGCGCAGCAAACCTGATGGTTAAAGAGAAGAGGGTGGTAGACGGTATTAGGTCGGGGCGTAACGCAGGTTGAAGCGATGACCGCAGTCGAGGCAGAGGTTATTGGCCAGCACGTGGCGATCCAGTTGGTCGCCCAACTGCGCGCCGAGGACGCAACCGCCCACGCCACCAGCCAGCCCACCGAGGATCGCCCCGGAAAAAGCTCCGAACGCTGAGCCGACTGGCCCGATAACAGAACCGGCAACTGCGCCGATCTGGCCACCGGCTAAGGCGCCACTAATACCTCGGGCAGCGCCACCG
>JAIERD010000516.1 GCA_019747155.1 Pseudomonadaceae bacterium | reverse complement strand
GGACCTACACGAGGAGTTTGCGCATGTCTGACCTTCCTATTTTGATTCTCGGCGGCAGTTATGCCGGTTTAATGGCCGCCTCACGCCTGCGCAAGCAGGCGCCGCAAGCGCGCATTGTGCTGATCGACAGCCAAACTCATATTCAGCAGCGGATTCGCTGGCACGAGTCGCTGGCCGGGCGTCAGGTGCCGCGTGAGGCGTTGGCGCCATTGTTGGCCAAGGCGCGGATTGAGTTTATCCAGGCCCGCGTGCTGGCATGGGATGCGGCGGCTAATGAGGTGCTGGTGGAGGGCGTCGAGGGCCAGCAGCGGCTCACCTATCGTGGGGTTATTTGTGCGCTCGGTAGCGTCAGCCACGCGCCGCAATGGGCGGGGGCCGAGCATTGCTGGCAACTGAGCTTCGCCCAGCCGCTGGCCGAGCGCGTTAGTGAGTTGCGTGAGTTGGCGGCGCGTGGCGGGCATTTGGCGGTGATCGGCAGCGGTTTGGCCGGGGTGGAATGCGCCAGCGAGTTGGCTGAGCGTTACCCGCAGTTGCAGGTCAGCCTGATCGGCCCACCGCCGCTGGCGGATTTTTGCCCGGCCAGCCGCGCCCATGCCAGTCAGGCGCTGCAACGCCTCGGCGTGCAACTGGTGAATTCGCGGGTGGTGCGCGCGGATGCGCAGGGGCTGTGGATGGCCGATGGCCGCTATTTGGCCTGTGAGCGACGGCTCTGGTGTGGTGGGTTGCGGGCCAATCCGTTGCTAGCCGAGTGCGACCTAGCGCTGACCGCCGATGGCCGGCTGCGGGTGGCGGCCGATTTACGCGTCGAGGGTTTGCCTAATGCCTGGGCGGCCGGCGATTGCGCCGCCGTGACCCTTGGCGATGGGCGCAGCCAGCGGCTCTCTTGCGCCAGCGCGATGCCCACCGGCGGACATGCCGGTGAGGCGTTGGGCGATTGGCTGCACGGCCGCCCGACCCAGCCCTTGGCCTTTGCCTATGTGATGCGCTGCGTGAGTTTGGGCCGGCGCGATGGCATCTGGCAGCTAACCGACGCCTATGACGTTGAGCGCCCGCGCTGGCTCGGTGGGCGCGCTGCGGCCTTGATTAAATGGCTACTGTGCGCGATGGTTTGGCACACGCCGCGCTGGGAGCTGCGCTCTGGGCGCAGGCTGTATGCTTGGGCGCGTCCGCCGGTCGTCGCGCCAGCCATAATCGCCACAGCAGCAACGGAGCAGGAGTTGGGATGAGTGATTTGTCGGTATTTCTCGCCGAGCGCCCGCGCTTGCTGGCGCTGGCCTATCGCCTGCTCGGCAGCCGCAGCGAAGGCGAGGATGCCGTGCAGGAGCTGTGGTTGCGCTGGCAGGCGCTGCGTCTGCTGCCAGACAACCCGCAGGCCTATCTAACGCGAATGCTCAGCAACCTGTGCTTGGACCAACTGCGCAGCCGCCGGCGTCTGAGCTATACCGGCCCGTGGCTGCCCGAGCCGCAGCTCGACGCCGCACCGGCCGCGCCCGAGGAGGTGCATGGGCGCTGGCAAACCTTGTCGCTGGCGTTCTTATTAGTGCTCGAACAGCTAACGCCCTTGCAGCGGGTGGTCTGGGTGCTGCGCGAACTCTTTGGTTATCCCTATGCCGAGCTGGGTCCGCTGGTCGAACGCAGCCCGGCCGCCTGTCGCAAACTATTCGAGCGGGCGCAGCAACAGCTTGGTCCGCAAACACCATCGACCCCCACTAGCAGTGATGCGCAGCTGGCCCAGCAATGTCTGTTGGCGTGCTTGAGTGGTGATACGCAGCAGTTGCTGCAGTTGCTGGCTGGCGATGCGCAGTTGCTCTCCGACGGCGGCGGCATAGTGCTGGCGGCGTTACGGCCGATCTATGGGCCGGAGAAGATTTTGCGCTTTTTCGCAGGTTTGCGGCGTAAGGCCGACAGTTCGCTGGCCGCGCAGTTCGTCCAGTGCAACGGCGCGCCGACGCTGGCGCTGTTCAGTCAGGGCCAACTGATTAGCCTGCTGTGTTGTGAGGTCCGTGCTGGGCAGGTGGTGCGTTTGTTTATGCAGCGCAACCCGCACAAGTTGCACGGCTTGCTGCCGGCAGCGGCGCTCTAGACGCCGCCCGCCGATGGTTTAGTTCGATTTAAACCGCGCGCCGATCCGCGTCACGCCGCTGACCAGCGCCAGTACCACGGCACCGGCCAGTACGCCGGCGAGGCCGTTCAACAGCGGCGCGGTTAACACGCTGAGCACGGCGCCAATTGCCGGTAGAGTGGCGGCACTGTTGGCTACTTGCTCGATCAGGTGATGGGCGGCCGGCACGCCGTGGGTGAGGATGCCGCCGCCGACCATAAACATCGCCACGGTGCCGATCACCGACAGGCTTTTCATCAGCCAGGGTGCGGCGCTGAGCAATAGATTGCCGACCACCTGCAGCGCGCTGGAGCTTTTGCGGCTCAGGTACAGGCCGGCGTCGTCGAGTTTGACGATGCCGGCGACCAAGCCGTACACGCCGACAGTCATCACCACGGCGATGATCGCCAAAACAGTCAGCTGCTGGATAAACGGCTGTTCGGCTACTGTGCCGAGGGTGATGACGATAATTTCCGCCGACAGGACAAAGTCAGTGCGCACCGCACCGACGATCTTGTCGCGCTCGAAGGCGACTAGGTCAACTTCGAAATCTACCAGCGCCTCGACCAACTCATTGTGCTGCGTCTCGTCGCGGGCAGGGCTGTGCAGCAGGCTGTGGGCGAGCTTCTCGCAGCCCTCGTAGCACAGGTAGGCGCCACCGAGCATCAGCAGCGGGATTACCGCCCACGCGGCGAAGGTGCCGATCAACAGCGCCGCCGGCACTAAAATCAGCTTGTTCTTAAATGAGCCCTTGGCCACCGCCCAGACCACCGGCAACTCGCGGTCGGCATTCACCCCGGTGACTTGCTGGGCATTTAGCGCCAAATCGTCACCGAGCACCCCTGCGGTCTTCTTCGCCGCCACCTTGCTCATCAGTGCCACGTCGTCGAGCACGCTGGCGATGTCGTCAATCAGGGTAAACAAGCTACTGCCGGCCATTAATAGCGATCCGTAATAAGTGTCTAATGGTATTTGCGTGCTTTGGCATAGCCCATGGCGCCGCGACCGCGCTGGATTAAAAACTATCGGCGCCGAGCGGTAAAGTTTACTAGCCTTCAGCCGATGGAATGAGCCTTGGTTAAGGAGTGATTGGCAATGACAAAGTTAACGACAGCCACGCGCATCATGCTCGGTTTTAGTATTGCCCCAGTGGCACTGATGGTTTTGGCGCTGTATGCGCTCAGCGGCTTGGCCACCTTAAAGGAGCAAGCCAGCAGCATAGTGACGCAGGATTGGCCAAAAGTCGGGCCGATTATGCTGATTGCTACCGGCGTGCGCGATAACGCCCGCAACACCCGCGATTTATTGCTTAATAAGGACAATCAACAGGCGCAGCAATCAATTGACAGCACCAAGGCGCGCATCAGCCAAGCGCTGGATACGCTCGAACCTTTGTTGTACTTGCCCAAAGGCCAGGCGCTGTTTGCCCAACTGAAAAGCAATCGGCAAGCCTATGTGGCGGCCTTTAGCCAGGTGCTGGGCTTGATCAAACTGGGCCAGACAGACGATGCCGCGGCGCAGTTGCAGAGCCAGGTGGTGCCGGCGGAGTTGGCCGTGTACCGCAGTCTGGACGAATTGATGAGCTTGCAAGAGCAGGTGTTTGCCGACGATGAACAGGCGGCCATCGAGCTCTACAGTAACGCGCGCAGCACCATGTTCGGCCTGTTGCTGGGTTGCATCGCCGTATTGGGCGGTGTTTGTGTGCTGGTGCTGCGCAGTGTGCTGGGGCCGCTGGGTGGCGAGCCGCTGGAGGCCGCACGGGTGGTGCGCTTGATTGCCCAGGGCGATTTGCGCACGCGGGTGCCAGTCCGCGCCGGTGACCGCGACAGTTTGCTCGCCGACATGAGCGAGATGCAGCAGAGCCTGAACGCCATCATGCGGCAGATTTCCACGGCCGTGGATCAGGTTGCCTCCTCGTCCGAGGAGCTTAGCGCGGTCAGCAGCGAGACCGCGGCCAATTTGCAACGCGAAAGTATGGAGATCGAACAGGCCGCAACGGCGGTTAATCAAATGACCGCGGCGGTGGATGAGGTGGCGCGCAATGCTGTCAGCACTTCAGAGGCCTCGCGGCAGTCGGAGCACGCGGCGCAGCGCGGTCGTGAGCAGGTGGACAAGACCGTGCAGTCGATTACCGAGTTGGCCAATGGCGTGACCGGCACCTCGCAACGCATCGAACAACTGGCCGGCCGGGTGCACGACATCAGCAAGGTGCTGGATGTGATTCGCTCGATTGCCGAACAAACCAACTTACTGGCGCTGAATGCCGCCATTGAAGCCGCGCGGGCTGGCGATGCCGGCCGTGGTTTCGCCGTGGTCGCCGATGAGGTGCGCGCGCTGGCGCATCGTACTCAGCAATCGACCCAAGAAAATGAACAGATGATCGGCAATATTCGCGTCGATACCGAGCACGCGGTGAGTGCCATGCAGAGCAGCAGCGGCTTGGTGCGCGCCACCTTGGAAGTGGCCGAGGCGGCGGGTATGGCGCTGGAAGACATCACCCAGTCGATCTCACAGATCAACGACCGCAACTTGATGATCGCCAGTGCCACCGAGCAGCAAGCCCAAGTGGCCCGCGAGGTGGACCGCAGCCTGATCGGCATTCGCGACTTGTCCGAGCAAATCCTGCTCGGGGCTAAGCAGACCGACAGCGCCGGGCAAGAGCTGGCGCGCATGGCGGTCGAGCTGAACAGCACGGTGGCGCGCTTCTCTATTTAACGGCGCCGATTTAACCGCCACCGTTAAACCATTGGGGTCGCGCCGCCGGGTTGTGCGGCGCTCATTACTCAGGGTCGCGGTCTGGATTTTCCAGCTGCGCCAAGCGTGCCTCCAAGGCGGCGATGCGCGCTTCCAAGGCCTCAAAGCGCTCGCTGTTGCTGCTGCCGTGACTGTCGCTGCGTTCGCTCGGGCGAGTGCTAAGCGCCGCCTGTAGATCGGCCGGATTACCCAGCAGGTGCATATAACGATCTTCCCGTTGCCCGGCTTGGCGCTGCACTAAGCAGGCCAGCCCACGGCCGATCAAACGTTCGAGCTGGTGTTGTAGATCCGCGAGGTCATCGAAGTCGTGCATGCGCTGGCTGCGGGTCAGCAGCTCGTTGAGGGTCTGCGGGCCACGCAACAGCAGTAGGCCGGTGATAATCACCTGGGCGTGCACCAACTCCAGGGCTTTCTCACTGCGCTGCTCCCAGCGGTCGGCGCGGCTGCCCATCACCAAGCGGCTGAGGCCACGGCCCTCCAAGCTGCGCAGGCTCTGGCCGACTTGGCCGGGAGTGAGGCTCATCAGCGGTTCGCGACTGGTTTTTTGGTTGCAGGCGAGCACCACGGCATTTAGCGTTAACGGATAGCTTTCCGGGGTGGTGGCTTGTTTCTCGATCAAGCAGCCGAGCACCCGCGCCTCACAACTGTTGAGTGGCTCAGCGCCAAGCGGGCCGGCAATGGTTTGAATCTCGGGCTGATCGGTCATGGCGGGATTTCTCGGTGCGGAAAAGGTCACTAGCCTAGCAGGCTGGCGGGCTTAGGTCTGTGCGCAGGTATTGGCCGGATTTGCTTTGCGCTACGGGCTATTATCGCGCCCGCTCCACGTGAGCTGTTGGAGCGGCATGCAGTTCTTTGTAGGAGCCAGCTGGCTGGCGATCCGGACTGAGCAAATTATCGCCGCCGCGCTACCCTTATGGCCGGCGGTCAATGGAGTGACAGTTTATGTACGCAACCCTCGATCGGGTGTTTGGTTACCAGCAGTTTCGCCCCGGCCAAGAGGCGGCGATCAGTGCCGTGCTAGCGGGGTGTTCGGTGGCGGCGATTTTCCCCACCGGTTCTGGCAAGTCGCTGTGCTATCAATTGGCCGCGCTGCATTTGCCGCACCTGACGCTAGTGGTTTCACCCTTGCTGGCCTTGATGGCGGACCAGTTGGCGTTTCTCGCCAAGCGTGGCATCAGCGCGGCCAGCATCGACTCGGCGCAGAGCCGCGAGCAAACCAGTGCGGTGATGGCGCGCGCCAAGGCCGGCGAGCTGAAAGTGCTGATGATCTCGGTCGAGCGGCTAAAGAACGAGCGCTTTCGCAATTTCATCCAGCAGGTGCCGATCTCCCTGTTGGTGGTCGACGAGGCCCACTGCATCTCTGAGTGGGGGCATAACTTTCGCCCGGATTACCTCAAGTTGCCCGACTACCAGCGTCAGTTCGGCATCCCCCAAGCCTTGCTGCTGACCGCCACCGCGACGCCAGCGGTGATCGCCGATATGCAGGCCAAGTTCGCCATCGCCGCCGATGATGTGATCCGCACCGGTTTCTACCGGCCCAACCTTAATCTGCTGGTAGAGCCGGTCAGTGGCCGCGACAAACAACGCCGGTTGGTCGAGTGGTTGTCGGCGCGCGCCGGCCAGCCGAGCATCGTCTACGTGACCCTGCAGAAAACCGCCGAGCAGGTGGCCGAGCACCTCAGCCAGCGCGGTATCCCGGCCAGCGCCTACCACGCCGGCATGCCCCATGAACGGCGCGAGGCGATTCAGCAGCAATTTATGGCCGGCCAGCTCAATTGCATCGTCGCCACCATCGCCTTCGGCATGGGCATCGACAAGAGTGACATCCGCAACGTGGTGCATTTCGACTTGCCCAAGTCGATCGAGAATTACAGCCAGGAAATTGGCCGCGCCGGCCGCGATGGTCAGGCGTCCGACTGCCTGGTATTGGCCAACCGAGACAGCCTGAATGTGCTGGAGAACTTCGTTTACGGCGACACGCCGGAGCTGGACGGCATCCGCTGCGTGCTGGATGAATTGCAGAGCGTGGCGGCGGATCAGCAATGGGAGCTAATGCTGAATGCCTTGTCGGAGCAGAGCAATATTCGCCAACTGCCGCTGAAAACCCTGCTGGTGCAGTTGGAGCTAAAGGGCATCATCGCCCCGCGCTATGCCTACTTTGCCGAATATAAGTTTAAGTATCTGCTCGAACCCGAGGCGCTGCTGGCGCACTTCAGCGGCGAGCGCCGGCAGTTCGTCGAGGCGCTGGTGCACAGCTCCAGTCGCGCCCGGACTTGGTGTACGGTGGATTTCGAAGCGCTTTATCAAACCCATCAGGCCGAGCGCAGCCGGGTGGTCAAGGCGCTGGATTACTTTCAGGAGAAAGGCTGGATTGAGCTGGAAAGCAAGCAGATGACCGAGGTCTACGCACTGCTGCAACCGCAGTTTGATCCGGCGGCCTTAAGCCTTGAGCTGCACGATTATTTTCAGGCCAAGGAAGTCAGTGAAATCGCCCGGATTCACGCCATGCTGGCGTTGTTTTCCAGTGAGCAATGTCTGAGTCAGCGCCTCGCCGCCTACTTTGGCGATGGGCAGGCGCCGCTGCAGTGCGGGCATTGTTCGGTGTGTGCTGGGCAGGTCGCGCACTTGCCAGAAGCGCCGGCGCTGCCGGCCTTGAACGGGCAAAATTTTCAGGCCTTATGCGGCGATTTTAGTCAGCGCCACCAAGCGCTAAAAGGCACGCCGGCCAGCGCCGAATGCCTGACGCGGTTTCTTGGCGGCATTAGCGTGCCGCTGTTTACCAAGCTAAAAGCACGCAGTGTGCATGGCTTTGCCACGCTGGAAAACTACCCCTACGCGCAGGTGCGGCAGTGGGCACAAGCGCAGATAGCGGCGCTCTAGGGAACGGTGTGTGTGGTGGGGCGGCGTGCGCCGGTTAACCAGCCAAGCGGTCCTGCTCAGCCGGCTTATTGCTGCTCGGCCGGGGTATTAATCGGCGGGAAACGCTGCACAAACTGGCGCGCCAAAGCCTGCCGGGTGGCGAACTCAGGCAGGTTCGGCGGGTAATCGAATAACTCCGGCCATTCCTTGGCGGCCAGTTGATGCCAATAGAACACTTCGTCTGCATCGTATTGCGCTAAGTCGCCCTGCTTGCGCTGGATGTATTCCATTGGCAGATCGTCGACGTAGCGCCAGGTGCGCTCAACATCGCCCGGCCCATCGACACGCACCTGAACCAAGCGGCCGGCGGCAAATTCATAGAAGGTGGTTACTGAGGATTGAATGCCGTCGTGGGTATCGCTGCCGTCAAAGCGAATGGCGCAGATCTCACCGTTCGACTTGCTGTGTACCCGGACCGTAACACTAGGGTCATAAGGCCAGCCGTCAGCCGAGGCCAATTGAGTCTGGTAGTCGCTGTTGCTATAACCGCCGTTACTTATCGGGCAAAAGTCCTGAAAGGTGCCCATAAAGGCGGTTGGGTTCCAGATCCATTGACCATTGCGGGTTGCGATGGCGGAAAAAGAGTCCAGCAGCTCGCGGCTGATCATGCGTTCTTGCGCGCCATAGTGGCCGCGCAGGCGAGCGAGCAGGGTTTGCCGATTGGCCCAATAAAACTCCTCGCGATTTTTTAATCCGCACTCGCTAGCCGCGCCAGCAACCTTAGGTCCGCCGAGATACAGCAGCTGAAATTCTTGGGTGAAAATCTCCGTGGCGCGCTCCTCCCCGGCAAAGCAGCTTATGTCTAACTGTGTGGAAATCTGCGCGCAGCCGGCGGCGCAGAGTTGTATCTGCAGCGACAAGTTGGCTATCTGATAATCGGCACCGCCGTCTTTTATCAGTGGCGCGAAATCGAGGTTGAGGGTTTTGTCATCGGCCAGGGTTATTTGCCGGGGAGCTAGCTGAAGGTCGACCGAACGTGCATAGGTTCGCTGGCACTTGAACAAAACGGGAGTGAAATCATATGGTTGCTGGGGGCAGTTAGCACGACTCTCAGTGGTGCTGGTCGTGCCGGGGGCGCCAGGGATCAGCGGTTCATACCGAGCCACCACGGCAACCTGCCAAAGGCTCGCAGCCAGCTTGGTCGGTTTGAGCGGTTGCACGCTGATGCGACTCTGGTCGGCTGCCTGGGCGGCGCTAGGCGCAGGTTTTGAGGCGAGTCTGGGCGCGGCAGTATTGCTCGTTTGCCCACAGGCGCTCGCTAGCAGCGCGATGGCGCTCAGCAGTAAGGCGGGATAAAGAAGGTTCACCTTGATTCCTAGTTGGCGAGTGCCGCGGATGACGATTGTACAAGGTACGCTAATGAGTTAACGGGTCGCGGTGCTAGATCGGCAAACTGCTATGAGAGCCGTAGGTAATAAATTAAAACCGCCCTAAGGCGGCTTTAATTTACCTGCATAGCGCAAGTCAGGCGCGGGCGTCGACGTAGGGTTGCGGTCTTTCGGCGCCTAGGCTGGGTCGTTGCGGGGCGATCGGATTGCTGATGTCCGGACGATCTTTGGCTGCGAAGGACGCAACCAGCTGTTGTGCGGTTAGGGTCGATCCAGAAGTGCTGTCGGCCTTACCCTCGCTGGCGACCGCGAGATAGGTGTCAATTTGCTTTTGCTGGCTGTTGGCGCTGTAAAGCTGCGCGCCATAGGTGCGGCGATCAGTCTGGGTTTGCGCCCGGCTGGCTTGAGTATCGCTGAGTTTGTCAGCGCCTCGGTCGACGGCGCTGTTGATCTGTTCCGGGCTCACCGAGGCATCCGGTGCTTGTGCCGTCGCCGCGGTTTTTTTGATGATCTGCGTCGAGATCGGCAAGCTGCTGCTGACGCCTGCTACTTGCATGTGACTGCTCCTATACGGTCGCTATATATAAGCATAATAGGACGATTTTCTGGTCTGGAGTTATATGCTTTGGCGATAGTTTTACCCAGCTTAGAAGGTAAAAGCTGGGTCATTAAGCGCGCCGAGGGCGCGTGTTGTTCGCGAGCTCGCACGGCTTAATGTGCGGGTTTGCCTAGGGTCTGTTGCCGTTTCATTCGCGGCCGCGCCGGAGCCTGTTTTTGCGCGAGGCAAGGCACGAGGAGCGCGGTTTGGTTGTTCCAAATCAGCGACGAGAAACGCCGCCTCGCACAAAAGCAGGCCCGGCCCTTCGGGTTGCGCGGGAAATGGCCCCCGCTGTTGTTGCAGAACTTGGCAAGGGAATAACCATTACCTGCGTCCCGCGCCTAACCGGGGGCCATTTCTCGCGGCAACGCGGCTCGCAATGAAACGGCAACAGACCCTAGGGCCTAGGAATTTTTAAAATTCTGCCCTAGGGCGGTTTTCTGGCCGAAATAAAAAACCGCCCTAGGGCGGTTTTTTGTGCGTGTCTGCGTAGGGCAGATCAAGCGCGGGTGTTATGTACAGTTACGGTTCTTGCTGTTGTCGCCTATCGCTGGCCGTTGCTGGCCGGTGTTCTGTGCACTTTGAGTCAGCGCATTACCTGTTACTTTGTCGTGCAGTTGCAGTGCCGGTTACTTATATCCAGAGGCGTTGCCGATAGTCCTTGCGGGTGTTGCCAAGTAACTATCGACTGGCCGTGACTGGCGCTTAACACTGTATAGCTGAGCGGCAAACGTGCGGCCATGGGGCTGGCTTGGTTCACGGCGAGCTTGGCTCTTACTGGCTCGATCACTCGTTAGGTCGGCAACGCTGGGCTTCTGTTCCGGGTGTTCCGGGGTGGCAGATGGAGCGTCACTTATCGGCGGTAGCAATGATCTGGGTCGAGAGCGACAAGCTGCTGTTGACTCCGGTTATCTGCATACGCGTTCCTCTTCTTGGCTGCCCATGACTGAATCATAGAGCGAATTTTGCCACTGCGGTTATATGTGTTGGCGATAGCGATTAGCAGCTTTGGTGCTGTCAAAGTGAGGCTGCAGACTGCTGCTAGCGCCGCCAGTTCCCTTGCCATTAGGCATTCTTGCTGCGCCGTGATTGGCTGCCCAATGGTGCGTTGCAGTGCTTGTGGTGCCGCCGCTCGGGCCGCAAACTTGCGGCCCGGTTTAATCCTTAAGGTTGTTGTGAAAATGAAGCGTTGGTCCTTGCTGGTTGGCTGTCTTGGTTTGACCTGTGGCATGGCTGTGGCGGGTGATAACACCACGGCCGGAGTCGGCGGCGCCTTGGGTGGTGTGCTCGGCACTGTAGTGGGCCAGCAGGTGGGTGGCGACACCGGTGCCACCATTGGTGCCGGTGTGGGTGGCGCGGCCGGCAGTGCGGTGGGTGCGAACAAAAATAACCGTACCGAAGCGGCGATTGGTGGTGGCTTAGGCGCGGCCGGTGGTCAGGTGTTAGGCAAACAGGTGGGCGGTACTAATGGCGGGCTGATTGGTGCCGGCGTGGGTGGTGCGGCCGGTGGTGCGTTAGGCAACGCTTATGGCGGTGGCGGCAATGATGGCGATGATTATCACGACAACCGTGACGGCGGCAAAAAGCACAAGAAGCACAAGAAACACCACGACGACGATTGATCGGCGCCGCTAACGCTTATGGCGGCGAGGGCCGCAGCCATAAGCCGGTATCTATCGCTGGCACACCTGCCGGGTTGGGATAGTTGAGCGGGATTAATGTGCGTTTTGGCAGTTGCGCCTGCTCGGCAACTTTGCCGTAGTGACGCAAAAATAACCGCCGCAAACTGCCATCGGCTTGGAGCTGTGCCAGGCCATCGGCAAAGCGCTTCCTGAGTGCCAGGTTGCTTCGGTTGAAGGTGAAGTACACCGGCAGGTCATACACCAGCGCTAAGTGCGGCTCGACCATCAGGTCGGGAAATTCCTCGGCATGCGCCTGTAAATCGCCCCAGGCCTCATGCAGTCCACGATGAAAATAGTCGAATCGATGCTTGTTCAGCATCGCCAGTAAGGTGTTTGGATTGGCCATGCCGACGACCGGCAATTGATTGCTGGCAAACACCGAAAAATCGGCCCACTGATTGCCAAAACCGCCGGTCAGTTGCCGCAGTTGCTCGAGGTTATTGACCCCTGCAAAGCGTGCGGCAGCGTCCTTGTGAATCAGTAGCAGGCGATAGCCGAGCATGCCGGCGTGCAGGTCGATGGGGATCACGGCAAAGTCGTGCAAGCGTTGGGCGGTGGGTGGCACAAAGGCCATGTCCACCAAACCGTCGCGCAACATGACTAAGCAGCGTTCTTGGGTTGGGTCCGCTTGCGTGCTGGGGGCGATACTCCACTCGCCATAGCGGGCGGCGGTGCGCTGCAAGATCAGCTCGGTCAGTTCTAAGCGGTAGGCATATTTGTCGGGCGCCTGCTGGCACAGGCGCAACCCGTCAGCGCGCAGTGGTGGCGCGGTAACCGTCAGAGTGCCTAACAGGACCAATAACACTATTAGAAGACCGCGCATTACCGGTTGCTCTATTTGGCTAAGGGCCAAGTATAACCGCCGGCCTCGAGTGCGCGGCGCTAAACAATCCGTGCGCTGACTTGGCTGGCGCGTAGGCGGATGGCGACGAACTTGGAGGTCGGCGTGTGGCTGCCGGCGCCGATGCTGTCCAGTGGCACCAGCGGGTTAGTCTCCGGGTAGTAGGCGGCCGCTTGGCCGGCCGGGGTGTCGAAGGCCAACAGGGTAAAGTTATTCACCCGGCGCTCGCGGCCATCGTTCCACAGCGAGAAAATATCGACCTTTTGCCCCGGGCTAAATCCCAGGCGGAGGATGTCCGCGGGGTTGACGAAAACCACCTCGCGCTGGCCCTTAACGCCGCGATAACGGTCATCGAGGCCGTAGATGCTGGTGTTGTATTGGTCGTGGGAGCGCAGGGTTTGCAGGATTAAATCCGGCTGCTCGCCACTCTCCTGGACCTTGGCATGCAGCAAACTCTGCGGCAGTGGATTAGCGATAAAGTTGGCCCGCCCGCTGCTGGTATTCCAGCGCCGTTCGCCGGCGGCATTGCCCAGATAGAAACCGCCGGGGTGCTGCAGGCGCCGGTTGAAGTCGGCAAAACCGGGCAGGGTCGCGGCGATCAGCTGGCGGATCCGATCGTAGTCGGCGATTAGCGCGTCCCAGTCCAGCGGATGCTGGCCTAGGGTGGCCTTGGCGATGCCAGCGACTATTGCCGGCTCTGAACGCATCAGCGCAGACAGTGGTTCGAGCTGGCCGTGGGAGGCGTGCACCATGCTGAATGAATCTTCCACGCTGACCGCTTGCGGTCCGCTGGCTTGGCGGTCGATATCGGTTCGGCCTAGGCACGGCAAAATCAGCGCATCGCGACCGCAGGTGAGATGGCTGCGATTGAGCTTGGTGCTGATTTGCACGGTCAGCGCGCATTGCTGCAAGGCTTGATGGGTGCGTGGGCTGTCCGGGGTGGCTTGGGCAAAGTTGCCGCCCAAACCGATAAACACCTTGGCCCGGCCTTCGAGCATGGCGTTGATCGCCTGCACCGTGTTGTGCCCAGGTTCACGCGGCACCGGGAAGTTAAACTGTCGCTCTAAAGCATCCAGAAACGCCGCCGGAGGGCGCTCGTTGATGCCCATGCTGCGGTCGCCCTGCACATTACTGTGGCCGCGCACCGGACACAGGCCGGCGCCGGGGCGGCCGAGGTTGCCGCGCAGCAAGAGCAGGTTGGCGATCTCCTGAATAGTCGCCACCGAGTGATGGTGCTGGGTGATGCCCATGGCCCAGCACATGATTACGCGCTCGGCGTTGCGGTACAGGCGTGCGGCCAATTCGATGTCGGCACGACTCAAGCCCGCCTGTGTCTCGATATGGCCCCAGTCGCTGGCATCCACAGCGGCGAGATAGCCGTCGAGGTCGGCGCAATGCTCGGCCATAAAGGCCTGATCGAAGACCTCGCCCGGCGTTTCGCGCTCCCACTGCAGCAGGTATTTGGCCATGCCGCGCAGCACCGCCATGTCGCCGCCTAAGCTGGGCCGAAAGAACGCCGTGCTCAGCGGTTCGGAGCCGTTGCTGAGCATTTCCAGGGCGTGTTGCGGGTGCTGAAAACGCTCCAGGCCACGCTCTTTCAGTGGGTTGAAGCACACCACCTGGGCGCCGCGTTTGACCGCTTGGGCCAGTGGTTCGAGCATCCGTGGGTGGTTGGTGCCGGGGTTTTGGCCGAGCACGAAAATTGCGTCGCTGTGTGCAAAGTCGGCGAAGGTCACAGTGCCCTTGCCGACCCCGATGCTCTGGCCGAGGGCCACGCCGCTGGCTTCGTGGCACATGTTCGAACAGTCGGGGAAATTGTTGGTGCCATAGGCGCGCACGAACAACTGGTACAGATAGGCGGCCTCGTTACTGGCCCGCCCGGAGGTGTAAAACTCGGCCTGATGGGGGCTGTCGAGCGCCTGCAAATGCTCGGCAATTAACCCGAAGGCGGCGTCCCAGCTGATCGGCAGATAGTGATCGCTGGCTGCGTCGTAACGCATCGGCGCGGTCAGACGGCCTTGGTATTCCAACCAGTAATCGCTCTGTTCACGCAATTGACCCACGCTGTAGCGGGCGAAAAATGCCGCATCGACGGCGCGCGTGGTGGCTTCCCAATTGACCGCCTTGGCGCCGTTTTCACAGAATTTGATCCGCCCGTCTTCCGGCGAGTCGCCCCAGGCGCAACCGGGGCAGTCGAAGCCACCGTGCTGGTTGGTTTTCAGCAGGGCGCGCAGATTCTTGAACGGCTGTTTACTGTCCAGCCAGGCGTGCGTGACGCTGCGCAGTGCGCCCCAGCCAGCCGCCGCACCCCGGTAAGGCTTATAGCGCGGATTAACGGTTTGCAGGCTCATGGCTGGGACTCGCAGGTGGCCGCAGTCGCCGGCGCTGGGCTATAGACCCGTGGTGCGCTGTG
>JAIERD010000029.1 GCA_019747155.1 Pseudomonadaceae bacterium | reverse complement strand
ATGAGGAGTCCGGGGCCTACCCGTTCAGCGGCTGGCTCAAGCGTTATCTGGATGACGAGCAGGATTTCACCGCCTTTAGCCGCCAGGCCGTCGAGCAACTGCAAAAGCTGATGGAGGAATCCAACCTGTCCACCGGCGGCCATGTGCTGTTCGCCCACTACCAGCAAGGCATGACCGACTACCTGTCGATCGCCCTGCTGCACCACAGCGAAGGCGTGGTGGTGACCGATGCCCTGGACGTCACGGCGGCCAAGCACCTGGACCTGAGCCAGCTGCACCTGGCGGCGCGGATCAACATCTCAGAGTGGCAAAACAACGCCAACTCCAAGCAATACATCTCCTTCATCAAGGGCAAGAACGGCAAGAAGGTCTCGGAATACTTCCGCGATTTTATCGGCTGCCAGGAAGGCGTCGACGGCCCCGGCGAGACCCGCACCCTGCTGAAAGCCTTCAGCGACTTCGTCGAAAGCGAAGACCTGCCGGAAGAAGCCGCCCGCGAAAAAACCCAGACGCTGGTCAGCTATGCCAGCAGCCAGAGCAAAATCGGCCAACCGGTCGGTTTGCAGGAATTGTCCGGGCTGATCGACGAGCAACGCCCGCAGGCGTTCTACGATCATATCCGCAACAAGGACTACGGCCTGTCGCCGGAGATCCCGGCCGACAAACGCACCCTGCAGCAGTTTCAGCGTTTCACCGGGCGTGGCGAAGGGCTGTCGATCAGTTTCGAATCGCACCTGCTGGGTTCGAAGATCGAGTTCGACGAGGCCCGCGACATGCTGATAATCCGACAACTACCAACCCAACTGCGCGACCAACTCAAGCGCCGTAAAGACTGATGCACGAGCGCCTGCCCGATCTGCTGCTGGACAGCTGCCGCTGTGACCCGGCGGCGCCTTTGGCGGGCGATCCAGCGCGGACTTTCGGCCTGCACAAAGGCGCCAGCACGGCACGCTTGACCGCGCTCAAAAGCTACCTGGATGAACAGCAGCAACTGCTCTGGGCCAACCGCCAACAAGCGGTACTGTTGTGGCTGCAGGGCCCGGATTGTTCGGGCAAAGACGGGGTCATCCGCCAGCTGTTTTGCGGCCTCAATCCACAAGGGGTGGAGGTCAGCAACTTTCAGTTGCCCAGCGCCACAGAGCGCGCCGAAAACTTCCTGGCCCGTTATCGCCGGCGTCTGCCGGCGCCCGGCAGTATCGGCATTTTCAATCGCACGCCCTATGAAGGCGTGGTCGGTGACCGCCACGACGGGTTTATCCAGGCCCGCGAAATGGCCCCGCGCCTGGCGCAGATTGGCGAATTCGAAAACCAGCTACAGGCTGCCGGCATCCAGCTACTCAAGGTGTACCTGCAGATATCTCCGACCGAGCAATTCAAGCGCCTGCGCAAACGCCTGTTAACCCCGCACAAACACTGGAAACTCAGCGCCGCCGACCTGCAAGGTCACCGCCAGTTCGCTCAATACCAAGCCGAATGGGCCAACGCCCTCAGCGCCAACCAGCGCACCGAAGCGCCTTGGTATGTGTTGCCCGCCGACCACAAATGGCTGCGCAACCTGCTGCTGGCCAGCCTGCTGACGCGCCAGTTCGAGGCCTTGCAGCAACAATGGCCAACACCGCCACTGCCCTTTAGCTTGGCGCAACTGCAGCAAACCCAAGCAACTTAAAACTAGAAGCAGCCAAAACACTGCAAGCAGAGAGCGACTATCCAACAAGTATGGAGTTGCTCGAAAGCACCAAAGATTGAAAATCCTCAGCCACGCCCAATCCTGATATCTAGCGCCCCCGGCCTTATATTTCTCAACTGAACCAGGTCATCCCCCTCAGCACGGTAACTACAACCAAGGTTGCGGTTACCGTGCGGGTGGCTGCGGGCAGAGCAGTTGCTTAGCTGAATCCGGCCTTTTTCATCTTGGAATTAATTCGCTAGGGTGGCGCCCTGACTTTGGTACAGGACACGGCTTACCTATGGACAGAAATCTGCCGCAATTTAGCGCCGCCCAAACCCCAACCTGCCTGCGTTTACTGAGTGGCAATGAGTTACTTAGCCAGCTGTTGCGCCATTACATCGATCAAGACCTCAACCTTCAGTTAAGTGCCTCAGCCGAAATTGACTCACTCGGCGCGCAAGCCACTCTGTGGCTACTGGATGTGCAGAGCTTTTCGGCTGAGCGTCTGGAAGCCGTGTTCGCCCAGCTGTACGGCAAAGTGCCGGTCGCCTTAGTCAATGTCTGCCAGACGCAAGCCGAGGGGCTGGTGGAAACGTACCCCTGGATCAATGGGGTGTTCTACAGCAGCTGCCCACGCGAGCAGTTCCTCCTGGGTATCAACGTTCTACTCAAAGGCGGAGATTGGCTGCCACGCGGGCTCATGGAGCAGCTGCTGCGGCAGTTGCGCCGCCTGCGTCAACCGGCAGAGGTACAGACGCGCTTAACCAAGCGCGAGCGAGAAGTTCTCGAGCTGGTGCGCAAGGGGCTAGCCAATGCCGAAATTGCCGCACACCTGTGCTTGAGCGCCCATACGATCAAGAGTCACATCCACAATCTGCTGCGCAAAGTCGGCGCTGACAACCGTGCTGAGGCCGCATTTCTGGTACTAGGCAACAACCCAAAATGAAGGCCATTGGACTCTATCTACTCCTTGCTCTGAGCGGCATAACAACAGCACAAGCAGTTGAGGATGAGATGCGTGGTTTCATTGTGGACAACACCATTTCACGCTTTGGCCACGACTTTTACCGCTATTTCAGCGACCGCCTACGGGACACCAGCGCACTGGATTTCAATCTGGTGATTCGCGAACGACCCTCCGCCCGCTGGGGCAGTTTGGTGTGGGTCGAGCATGAGAACCGCACGCTGTTTCGCAGCTTTCTACAGCCCAATGCCTCGGAACTAAAACAACTGGCTGAACAAGCGGCAGACCAAGTGCAAGACAGTATCGCCAAACAAAAAATCGAACTGTTCCTGCAAAACTCCACCGACATGGCCAAGGATGAGTTATGAACAATCAACGCAGGCTGGCAACACTGTTACTCGCCTTTGCAGGCAACTTCACCGGTCCCTCGGCCAGCGCCAGCGAATTGGTATACACCCCGGTCGATCCGGCCTTTGGCGGCAGCCCACTCAACGGCAGCTGGCTGCTCAGCAATGCTCAGGCGCAAAACGATTTCGACGACCCCAAGTCCAAATCCAGTGCCCGCAGTGGCTACACCCCACCTTCAGCACTGCAGCGTTTCTCCGATCAGTTGGAGTCACGCCTGCTGTCACAACTGCTCACCGATGTTGGCAATGGCAACTCCGGCAACCTGACCACCGATGACTTCATCGTCAACATCGTCGATGACTCCGGCAACCTGACGATCCAGATCACCGACCGCCTAACTGGCGAAATTTCTGAAATCAGCATCAACGGACTTGACCCTAGCAATTGATCTGCAAAGCGGGATGCTCAGTATCATGAAAAAAATCGCCCTATTGATTTTCGTCTTGTTGCAACTACAAGCCTGCAGCAGCCTGAAGGAGCCGATGCCGGCAGAACAGGCACCCGAAGTACCAACGCTCACTCCGCGCGCATCCACCTATTACGACCTGCTGAGCCTGCCGCGCCCGCGCGGGCGGTTGATCGCTGCGGTGTATGGCTTTCGCGACCAAAGCGGTCAGTACAAACCCGTGCCAGCCAGCTCTTTCTCGACGGCAGTTACTCAGGGCGGCGCCAGTATGCTGATGGATGCCTTGCAAACCAGCGGTTGGTTTCGGGTACTTGAGCGTGAAGGGCTGCAAAACGTACTCACTGAACGCAAGATCATTCGTGCCGCGCAAACCAAGCCTGGCGCTGCGAAAAACATCAAAAGTGAACTGCCCTCTCTGCAAGCCGCCAACCTGCTGCTTGAGGGAGGCGTAGTGGCCTACGACAGCAACATCCGCAGCGGGGGCGAGGGCGCTCGCTACCTCGGGGTTGGCGCTTCTGTGGAGTATCGCGTCGATCAGGTTACCGTCAGTTTGCGCGCAGTGGATGTCAGCAGCGGCGAGGTGTTGTCCAACGTCATGACCTCAAAAACCATCTACTCCGTGGGTCGTAATGCCGGGGTGTTTAAGTTCATCGAGTTTAAAGATCTGTTGCAACTAGAGGCTGGTTACACCACCAATGAGCCGGCACAACTGTGCGTACTCTCCGCCATAGAGTCGGCCGTCGCCCATCTGATTGCCCAAGGTGTCGAACGCCAACTGTGGGCTACCGCAGATGATGTACCAGCACTAAAAACCACACTGGCCAAGTATCTGCAAAAGCCTGCGGCCGCGCTGTAATCGATAGCGGCTTAATCCTCAAATGGGATTTTAGTCGCCGTTTTTCCTCCTTTCGATTGATGGTCATCCGCCTGAGCAGCCTTGAGACTAACCGTCACTTAGCTGCTTAGCACGGAGTTGCCATGCTGCATCGGTCGCATGTTCTGGAGGGTTTCGCACTCAGCTTGGCACTGTTATTCGGTGCCAGTTTTGTGCAAGCAGACATCCTTGCAGATGACATCGACCTGTCCAGCTTCGACGATTTGCAACTACCTGCCCCCATCGACACGCAATTGGCCGTTATTCAGCAAATCGGACTGGCCAACGAAGCCAGCATTCACCAGCAAGGCCAAGGCCTGCTCGGCGTGGTGGCACAGACCGGCAGCGATCAAGAAGCTTTCATTCTGCAACAAGGCAGTCAGAACCTGGCGTTGATCAATCAGGCCGGGGTCAGTAACTCAGCCTTTATCGATCAAGCCGGGGCCTATAACCAGGCCGCCATTGAGCAAGCCGGGGCCTATAACACGGCGCGCATCGAACAAAACGGTGATGCCCTGCAAAGCACTATCAAGCAATACGGAAGCAGCCAGAACGTAGTGGTACGCCAATATCGTTGAAGTCGGCAGCTTAATTCTCGTTGTGAACGCAAGTGAACCTAGGAGAAATACCCATGTTTAAACTCAAGCCTCTCGTCGTCGCTATTCTGGCAGTTGCCAGCGTTCAAGCCATGGCAGCTAATAACTCTGCCGATCAATGGCAGTCGGGCACTGACAACATCGCCAGCGTCGATCAAACGGTCGCAGCGCAATCTAACTATGCCTCGCAGAACCAGTCAGGCAACCTCAATAGCGCGGCGGTGACCCAAGGCAACGCCACCAGCAACAGCGCTTATCAAACCCAAATAGGCAACAGCAACAACGCTACGGCTAGCCAACAACAAGCGTCCAACAACAACAGCTCACAGTACCAGTCAGGCAACGGCAACAATGCCTCCAGCGATCAGTACGCCGCC
The DNA here is from genome assembly GCA_019747155.1 of Pseudomonadaceae bacterium. Classification (GTDB taxonomy): domain Bacteria; phylum Pseudomonadota; class Gammaproteobacteria; order Pseudomonadales; family Pseudomonadaceae; genus Aquipseudomonas. The sequence goes on along the minus strand of JAIERD010000029.1, from coordinate 9,255 downwards.
CAAGGCAACAGCTCGAATCAAACTCAATCGGGCGCCAACAACTACGCCACGACTAGCCAGCAAAACCAGAAAAACAGCAGCGCCAACGTAACCCAAAATGGCACGGGTAACGACAGCACCGTGCATCAGTGGAGTGGCGAAGCCAATTCCGCTGGCGTGACCCAGAACGGTAGCGAAAACCATGTACACCTTGACCAATACACCGGCACCTATACTTCAACTGCCAGTATCTATCAGGAAGGCAGTGGCAACCGTAACGACTTCCAGCAAGATGGCAGCGGCCACTCGCTAACCACCTCCAGTATTGGTAATGGCAACAGCATTACCGGCAACTCCTGGTCCACCTCGCCAGCAGGCGGTCAATATGGTGACAACCACAGTGCCACGCTGACCCAGAACGGCGATGACAACAGCATCGCGCTTATGCAGCAAGGCAGCGACCACAGTGCCTATGTTGACCAAGTTGGCAACGCTAACATTGCCTCGCTGAACCAGAGCGGTGCAGGCTCTGCCGCCTCGACCACCCAGGATGGTGACGGCAACCAAGCCACGGTCAATCAGGCCGGCAATTCCAACGAGCTGTACTTTGCCCAAAACGGTGAATCCAACGTCTTGACCGCCGATCAGAGCGGTAACAGCAACTACGTCGGCGGTAACAGCAACGGCATCGACAACGTCACCGACGTCGACCAAGTCGGTAATGACAACTACGCCACTGTTCACCAAGACTACGGCACCGACAACCTGACCAAGATCAGCCAAACCGGTGATCTGCATTCGGCGCACGTCGGCCAGGGTGGCACAGGCAACGAGGCGTTCGTTACCCAGACCAGCACCGGCAACAATGCCTACGTTCATCAGTACGGCAACTCCAACTTGGCGACTGTTAGCCAAAACTAAGTAGCCTGTAAACGTAAACGGCCAACCTTAGGGTTGGCCGTTTTGCATTGGGGAGACTTGTCATGGATGCATCCACTGTAACGGCACCGCCCAGCGCCAACATTGAACTGCAATGGGTTAACAGCCAGCAGTTGGCGATACGCCCGTGCTTTACCGGCCAGGGTCAACGCGTGCGCTTCGAGTTAAGTACCGACCTCACCGGCCAAGCAGGTGTCAGTCACAGCCGTCAGTTAGGTGAGCTAGAGTTAAGCAATGACCCGCGCTGCCCAGCAACCAACCGGCAAGGCTTGCATGGCGACAGCCAACTCATTGTTCGCTTGCGCTGGTGGTTGAATGGCCAGCAGCAACCTGATGTCATCCAGCAAATACGCGGGGATGATCGAGTCAATAATTCAGCAAAAAGCTAAGAAACTGTCATCACGCTTGGCTATTATCCGGCTCTAGTTGCCTCATTAAGCTGCAAATAGGATGCAATACACGGAATGGATATCCCGACAGTAGTGCACTTAGTGGCTCCCGCCGACGAGCAAAGTACTCGTCTGATTGGCTCATTAGCACGCGACCATCAGCTGACAACCGTAGCGCTGACTGAGCGCCACTGCCGACTAATCGCGCCCGATGCCTTAGGGCTTCTTGACCTGCGTATTCTTGAGCAATCCTATAATTTGCCTGCCCCGTTGCAGTACTTGCTAATTCAAGGACGCTGGCTGCTAATCAATGCGCAAAAACCTTTTCTAGATGACTTTATTCTGTTCAATCCAGGGGTCTGTGGACTGCTGCATATTGGTGAGACTGCAGCGGCTCTAATGCCGGCTTTAAACTCTGTGGCACGTGGTGAACTGTGGATGCCACGAGCGTTTCTTGCGCAAGTATTCGAGCGTCAGCGCATGCGTGACCACACGACTTCCATCGCAATACCTGAGCTGACTCGGCGGGAATGGCAAGTTATCCGCGGCCTACTCTGCGCAGAAAACAATCGCGAAATTAGTCAGCGCTTGAGTGTTGAAGAAAGCACCGTAAAACGTCACCTGTACAATCTGTTTCGTAAAATTGGGGTGCGCAATCGCTTGGAAGCCTTGAAGTGGGCCCACACCTCGGGGCTGGACACCGGACGAGAATTTCGCCCCACGGCAAATTCACTCAAAGCAGGTTAATTGCGCGCAAAAAGACCAGGCGGTTGTATGGCATATCAAGCCAGCACACCCGACTTGTCGTCGAACACGCCCCTCCTGTACCTTCGACGCCATGTAGACGTCGCCCACAAAAAAGCAAAATGCAAGCTTATCGGCGTAACTGAGTCTATAGAACTCTTCCGACGGCTCTTCCCCCTCTCGTTCAGATAAGGAAATCCCCATGTCGATTTCAAGCATCGTCACCCTCGCCATCATCGCGGCGCTGGTGTTCTACATCATCAGCATTTACAACCAGTTGGTGACCCTGCGAAATCGCTTTCAAAATGCGTTTGCGCAGATTGAAGTGCAGCTCAAACGTCGCTATGACTTGATCCCCAATCTGGTCGAAACCGCCAAGGCCTATCTGGCCCATGAGCGCGACACCCTGGAGGCGGTGATTGCCGCCCGCAATGGCGCGGTCAGTGGTCTGCAAGCGGCCGCCGCGCAACCCGGCAATGCCCAGAGCATGGCGCAACTGGCCGGCGCCGAGGGCCTGCTGAACAACGCCATGGGCCGCTTGAATGTGACCATGGAAGCCTACCCCGACCTCAAAGCCTCGGCCAATATGCAACAACTCACCGAAGAGTTGAGCAGCACCGAAAACAAGGTGGCGTTTGCCCGCCAGGCCTTCAATGACGCGGTGATGGAATACAACACCAGCAAGCAAAGCTTCCCGGCGGTGTTCTTCGCCGCCAGCTTTGGCCATGCCAAAGATGCCAGCCCGCTGGAATTTGCCGACAGTGCGGCAATTCAAGCCGCGCCGAAAGTGTCTTTCTAAGGCTAGTCAGCGCGGGTTTAGCGATGAACTTCTTCGAACACCAGGCCCGCGCCAAGCGCAACAGCGGTCGTTTAGTTTTACTGCTGGGATTGGCGGTAATCAGCCTGGTCACACTCACCAGCCTGACCCTGATGCTGCTGTTGCAACTGTTTGGCGAGGTACCGGCGTATTCGGCGGAGTCGCGCATTGGCCTCGACTGGTCGCTGATCGGCATTATCGCCACAGTCGTCATTGCCGTGGTGCTGCTCGGTAGCCTGTACAAAAGTAGCCAGCTGAGCAAAGGCGGCAAGGCGGTGGCCGAACGTTTAGGCGGCCGACTGATCAACCTCGCACCGCAAAGCCCGGAGGAGCGCCGGGTACTGAATGTGGTGGAAGAAATGGCGATTGCCTCAGGCACCCCGGTGCCGCCGGTGTATCTACTCGACGACCCAGGCATCAACGCCTTCGCCGCCGGCCTGACGCCACAAGACGCGGTGATCGGCATCACTCGCGGGGCGATCTTCTTGCTCTCGCGCGACGAGTTACAGGGGGTGATTGCCCATGAGTTCAGCCATATTTTCCACGGCGACATGCGCCTGAATACCCGCTTGGTGGCGGTCCTGCATGGCATCTTGCTGCTGGGACTGATCGGTGGAGAGCTGCTCGACAGCAGCACTAATCGCAGCTTGCGGCTAAGCAGCTCCAGCGACAGGAACAAATCCGCCGGGGTATTTATCGCCATCGGCTGCGCACTCTGGGTGCTCGGATATGCCGGGACTTTTTTTGGCAATCTGATCAAAGCGGCGGTGAGTCGCCAGCGTGAATTCCTCGCCGATGCTGCCGCCGTACAATTCACCCGTAACGATCAGAGCATTGCCGGCGCGCTGAAAAAAATCGGCGGCTATGCCGGCGGCTCGCAACTGCAAGCCAGCCACGCCGCCGAGTTTAGTCATATGTATTTCGGCCCCGGTATCAGCCTGGCGCTGGGCAGCTTGATGGCTACCCATCCGCCGCTGGAGGAGCGCATCCGCCGCGTCGAGCCGCGCTGGGACGGCAGTTTTCCACAAGTCGTGCTACCGGCCGAGGCCTACGGCAAGGCGCAGGTGAGCGCCAATTGGGACGCCGCAATAAGCGGGCTAAGCGCCGCACCAAGCTATTCGCCACAAGCCGCCGAGCACGCCATCGCGCATATTGGCGAGCCCCAAGCGGCGCACCTCAACGCCGCCCGCAATAGCTTGCAACGCCTGGCAGAGCCATTAACCGCCGCCGCCCACCGCAGCCTCGATGCCCAAGCACTGGTGTATGGCTTGCTGCTCAGTCGCGAAGAACCGCAGCTGAGCAAGCAGCTGGAACTGTTGCGGCCACGACTAAACCCGGACATCAGCCAAGCGCTGCAACAGTTGCGGGGCGAACTCAGCAGGCTGGATGCTGACCTGCGCCTGCCCTTGCTCGAACTGGCGATCCCGGCGCTCAAACAACTCGACCGACAACAATTCACTGAACTGAAAAACAACCTGGTGCTGTTGGCGCAGGCCGATCAGGTGGTGAGCCTGATGGAGTGGTCGCTGTTTCGCATCCTCGAACGCAGCGTGCAAGGCCCGCGCCCTATCGATGGCCAGTATCGATTAAGCGAGATGGGCGCAGAATCCGCCGTGCTGCTCTCGGCCCTGGCCCACGCCGGCCATGATGACGCCAAGGTTGCCGCCCAAGCCCTGGCCAAAGCCTGTGCCGCCCTGCCCTTCGAGCCACTGACCTTGGCGGCCCGCAGCCCCGAGTTAAAAAGCCTGGACGCCGCACTGAAGCGCCTCAGTCGACTGCTGCCGCTGCAAAAACCGCGACTGCTCAAAGCCATGGCTATTTGCATCGCCCACGACGGCCGCATCAACGCCGCCGAAGCCGAGCTGATGCGCGCCGTCGCCGACACCCTCGACTGCCCGATGCCGCCACTGCTGAGCGACTAAGGCCGAAGGCCAATTGCCGCGCCTTAACAACCAACGCCAGCACCTCGACCCCTTTGCTTGCGCCAGCACAAAGCATGGCATCCAGACCAGGCAGATAATGCAGCCCATTGACCGCTGTCCGCACGGAGACACACTGCTTGGAAAGCCTGTATTACTCGCCCATGTTGCTCGGTTTCAACCTGCTACTGGCCAGCGCCGTGGCCTGCACCGGACTCTGGTACTTCTCCCGACCCTACCGTGGTCCAGGCTGGTGGATGCTCGGCGCCTGGACGCTGATTCTCGGCATTGTGCTGTTTATGGGCTTTATGGCCAGCGGCAATAAACTGCTCAATGTGCTGGGCAATGCCACCCAGTTAGCCGGCGAGGCCATTCTGCTACTGGGGATTTTTCGTTTTCTCGGCCTGCCACCGCCGTACTGGACGGTGCCGCTGAGTGCCGGGCTGATGGCGCTGGTCTGCAGCTGGCATTGGTGGCTGGCACCGATCAATTCGGAATGGCTGGTCGCCCTCTATGCCCTGATCGGCGGTCTGCTGCCCTTTCAGGCGTGCTGGGCACTCTGGCGAGCGAAAGCCGAACCCGAGTTACGTGGCGCGCGCAACTTTGTCGCGCTGGCACTGTTCGGCTACGCCTGCGTCACCCTGCTGCGTGCCGGCATTGGCCTGCAAGATGGCTGGCACGGCGTGGAGCACAGCGACGTCACCCGCTCCTTCAGCTACCTGCTGCCCTATAACTTCGGCATCCCCCTGTGGGTGATCGCCCTGGTCGGCCTGACCCTGATGACCATGCGCCGAATCCTCGCCGACAGCCAGCGACATGCCACGCAGGCACAGAGCAACGCCGAGCGCTTCGAGCGGCTGATGCGGGTGGCCAATGCCGGCATGCTGGTGTTGGAGCAAGGGCGGATTGTCGACAGCAACCCGATGCTCGAACAGATGCTCGGTCGCTCACGCGCCGAACTGCTGAACCAGCCGCTGGCCAGCCTGTTCAACCCCGCCCACCAAGACAAAATCGCCCAGCTGTTGCAGCAAGCCGACGGCCGCCCGCATGACGTCGAAGCACTGCGCAGCCCTGGCCGCCATTTCCCGGCCGAACTGTCGGTGGCAACCCTGGATGACAGCCCGCAACAAGTGGCGGAGGTTCGCAATGTCACCCATCGCAAGGTACTGGAAGACAAGCTGCGGCGGCTAGCCAGCACCGACCCGCTGACCGCCGCCCTGAACCGACGAGCCTTCGCTGCCCGGGCCAAACCGGAGCTGGAGCGCAGTCAGCGACACCAGAGCCCGCTGTGCCTGGCGGCGCTCGACCTCGATCACTTCAAGCGAGTCAACGATCAACACGGGCATGCCATGGGCGACCAGGTGCTGCGTGAGTTCAGCCAGTTATGCCGGCAAGTGGCTCGCAGCACCGACCTGTTCGCCCGTTTCGGGGGCGAGGAGTTCGTCTTCCTGCTGCCCGATACCGAGCTGCAGGCCGCTCGCCAGTTTCTCGAGCGGCTGCGTGAGGCGCTGCAAAATCTGCCGTTCACCACAGCTGACGGCAGCCACCTGCACATCAGCGTCAGCATCGGCGTGGCGCAATACCAAGCTGGCAGCACCTTGCAGCTGCTGCAGGAAACCGCCGACCACGCGCTCTACAACGCCAAACAAAACGGCCGTAACCGGGTGGAGATGCAACAGTAACGTCGCCAGCGCAATAGACGCTGGGCTTGAGCGAGTCGAACTGTTCGCCGTCACGCCCGGGCTATAACTGCGTATTGTCGATGGCGCCACCGCTGGGCGACTAAGCCTGGTGCCAATTTAAAGCGGATCGTTTGATTAGCTATTACACTAAACGGCGCCAAGTTTACTACGTCTGCTTTCCGGATTACTTAAAACACTCAACAACCGCCAAATTTAATTATAAAAAAATAGCCACCCGCATATTGACCGCAAGCACACAATCAAGCACTAGCAAGTTCAGCAAGCTTGACAAAAACAAAGCAAATGCTAGCTTCTACAAAAGCAACAGCGCTGCACCAGACCGCCGAGGCCAGTCACCTTAATGAATACAGAGTATTTAATCGCGCTAATTGGCAAAATCAAAATCGGCATCGACTGCCACGACATACTTAATGTCTATCGGCAAAAATTAAAAATAATTCAAATTTCAAATCAGGATCCTATTTACGCTGGCATCACCTCACTGGCCAATCAGACCTTGCCGGTGATTGACCTGCGCAAGCGGGCCAGGATGCAGCCAGCGGCTGAAACTGGCGTACACAATATAATAACCTTTCAAACCAGCATGACCCGTCAACTGGCCATTCTGGTTGATGATATTATCGGCATGGAAGGACTCAACTTAAACACACTGCAAAAAGCCAACAACAACCTACACAATCAACAAAGCAATTTAAACTTATTATTTCCAATGATCGCCATTCTTAAAGACAAAAGCCTCCTACACATTATGGACTCAACTTATTTAGACAATTTAAAACCGATTGACGAAGACAGCGGCGGCCTGGAACTATTCTAAAACCAACCTTATCAAACAAAAAACCTCATCAGCACAACCCACCACTTCACCCCCTATATTAAATTCAAAAATCAGCGAACTCAGCATATATACCAGCATTATCGCCTCGCACTGACAGCCAAACAAGGCGGCTACTTTTGATAAGGCAAGCGGTTCCAGTCGAGTTGTAATGGAAAACTCCCGGCCTGCTGCAATGGCAAGCCAGGCGCCACCAGAAAACCTTGCATCAATGCACAGCCGTGAGCCCGTAGCCAGTCGCACTGTTCGACGGTTTCCACCCCCTCGGCAATCACCTCCAGACCGAGGTTGCGGCCCAGTTCGATGATGCTGCTGACGATGGCCGCATCGCGACTGGAATCGAGCATGTTGCTAATAAACAGCCGATCAATCTTCAGGGTGTCCAGCTCAAAATGCCGTAAATAAGCCAGCGAGGAATAACCGGTGCCGAAGTCATCAATCGCCACCCGCACGCCCAGCTCACGTAACTGGCGCAACTGCTCACGGGTGGTATCGAGGTTTTGCATCAAAGCACTTTCGGTCACCCCGACTTCCAACTGGGCCGGAGCCATCTGCCGTTGTTCGAGCATTCGCCGTAAGTCGTCGACCAGATTGGGCATGCTGAACTGCACCGGACTGACATTTAAACTCAGCACCAGCTGCTGACGGTAATTCAGCGGCCAGGCCAGGAAATGGCTGATGCCTGTTTCAAACACCCAGTTACCCACCCGATTTATCAGCCGGGTTTCTTCCAGCAAGGGAATAAACACCGCCGGCGACACCGTGCCGCTAGTGGGATGCTGCCAGCGCAACAGCGCTTCAAAACCCCGCAGGCGACCCGTTTCCAAGTAGATTTGCGGCTGATAGACCAACTCAAAGTTGTTGTGTTCGATGGCCTGCCGCAGGCTTTCTTCAAGCATCAGCCGCGAGCGGGCGCGACCATTCATTTCCGGCGAGAAGAACCGGTATTGCTGACGCCCGGCGCGCTTGGCTTCATACATCGCCATGTCGGCGGCACGCAGCAAGCCCTCAATGTCCTGGCCACACTCGGGAAAACTGGCAATCCCGATGCTGACCCCCAGGGTTACCTCGACGCCATCAATGCTGTGACGTACCGAGATCATCTCGATCAGCTTTTCGGCCACCTTGGCGGCATATTCTGGTTGATCCAGAGAGTCGAGCAGCACGGTAAATTCGTCGCCACCCACCCGCGCCAAGATGTCGTAAGGGCGCAACCCGGTGCGTAACTGCTCGGCCACATGCTGCAGCACCTGATCGCCGGCCACATGCCCGAGGGAGTCGTTAATTCGCTTGAAACCGTCCAGATCCAGGTACAGCACGGCGATGCGCTTACCACTGCGTACCACCCGGGCCAACAGCGACTCCAGCGCTTGGTGAAAGCCGCGGCGATTGAGCAGCCCGGTGAGCGGATCGGTGATCGCCTGAGACTCCAGCTGCGCATGCAGGGCGCGCTCCACCGACATGTCCAGCACCATCACCACCATCGAACGCGGCAGATTCGACAAAGGCGAAAAAGATAAGGCCACCGGCAACAACTCACCGGTAAAGGTGCGCAGGCTAATATCGTGAACCCGGCGGGTTTCGCCGCGCCGCCAATAACGATAGAACTCGCTGCCATGCCACTGTTGCGGCAAATCCTCGCGCTGCAAGTAAGACAGCAGTGCCGTGCCCTCCAGATCCGCCACCTCGCCACGCAGCATCTGCGCCACCGCTGGATTGGCAAATTGGATGCAGCCTTCCTCGCCCACCACCAGGATGCCTTCGGCGGCATTGGCCAATACCGAGGCATTGAAGGCCTTGGCCTGCTCTAGTTCGAGACTCAGTTTCTGTAGCTCACGACGGCTCTGCTCGTATACCAACAAGGAGCGAATTTTGTGCCGCAATACCTGCGGATCAAAGGGTTTAAGGATGAAATCCACCGCGCCGCTGG
>JAIERD010000403.1 GCA_019747155.1 Pseudomonadaceae bacterium | reverse complement strand
CAGCGGCGATCAAGAGGGCGATAAGGCCCAGAAGCTTCTTCATGGCATTCCTTTGATTAGTCTGAGCGCGAGTGGACGCAGCGCAGGCAGGATAAAACTGCCAACCACAGCCAGCAAGCCGTGAATGCCCGGCTATGGCCGCTGGCGATATATACTGCGGCCTAGATAAGGCCGGCAGGATCATGGCCACCGCTGATGAGGAAGAGTTGTATGGCCATTGATATCCATTGGATTCGCGATGACGCGAGCCTGGCGCTGTATTGCGCCGAGTGGCAAGACTTGCCCTTTGTGGCCCTGGACACCGAGTTTATGCGGGTCGATACCTTCTACCCGTTGGCCGGTTTGGTGCAGGTCGGTGACGGTAGCAGCGCTTATTTGATCGATCCGTTGCTGATTAACAACTGGCAACCCTTTGCCGCCTTGCTGGAGAACCCAGCGGTGATCAAGGTGGTGCATGCCTGCAGCGAAGACCTTGAGGTGTTGCTGCGCCTGACCGGCAGCATGCCGGCACCCTTGTTTGATACCCAGTTGGCGGCGGCCTACCTGAACATGGGCTTCTCCATGGGCTATTCGCGACTGGTACTGGCGGTGTTGGGGCTTGACCTGCCCAAGGGCGAAACCCGCTCCGACTGGTTGCAGCGGCCGTTAAGCGATACGCAAATCAGTTACGCCGCCGAAGATGCGGTGCACCTGGCAGAGGTCTATCGCGTGTTGGCGCCGAAACTCTCGGCGGAAAAAACCGCTGGCGTACTGGAAGACGGCGCCGAGTTGGTCAGCAATATGCATCGCGAGGTGCGCCCCGAGGATGCTTATCGCGAGGCCAAACTGGCCTGGAAGTTGACCCCGGCGCAACTGGCGGTGCTGCGTGAGCTCTGCGCCTGGCGCGAGCGTGAGGCGCGGGCGCGTAACAAACCACGCAACCATATTTTGCGCGATCACACCCTCTGGCCGCTGGCGCGCACCCAGCCGGATAACCTGGTCAGCTTGTCGCGCATTGAAGAGATGCACCCGCGCACCGTGCGCCACGATGGCGAAACCCTGTTGCAGCTGATCAAGCAGGCCGCCGCACTGCCAGAAGCCGAGTGGCCGCCAAGCGTTGCCGAGCCCTTGCCGATGGAGGCCACGGCGCTGCTGAAAAAACTCCGCGCCTTTGGCGCGCGTGAAGCCGAACGTCTGGACATGGCGCAAGAGCTGATGCTGCGCAAGAAAACCCTGGATGCCTTATTGAAAAGCGGCTTTCCGAACGGCCCTTATCAACTGCCCGACGCCCTGCGTGGCTGGCGGCGTGAGTTAATGGGCCAGGCATTGCTGAAGTTGTTAGCCGAGGAAACTGCATGAAACGTATTTGCTCCATCTACAAAAGCCCGCGCAAGAACGAGATGTACCTGTATGTCGAGCGCAGTGAAGCGCTTAAACGGGTACCGGAAAGCCTGTTAGTGGCGTTCGGCCCGCCGATTCATACCTTCGATTTGGTGCTGACGCCTGAGCGGCAACTGGCCCGCGAAGACATCACGCTGGTCTTGGCTAACTTGGAAAAACAGGGCTATCACCTGCAAATGCCGCCGGCGGAAGACGAGTACATCGAGCATCTGCCCGAAGAGCTGTTGCGTCGCAACGACCCGATGTAAGCCATGCGCCTGCTGATTGCCGAGCAACAGCACAGCGCCTACGCGGTGCTGTTGCAGCAAGCTGAGCCGGCGCTTGAGCTCTGTGTGGGTAATACGCTGGAGCAGCTAAGTCGGCAGGCAGCCGGCTGTGAGCTGTGGCTCGGCCAGCCGGATTTACTCGCCGGTTTGCTGCGCCAGGGCTTTAAACCGCGTTGGCTGCAGTCGACCTGGGCCGGAATCACGCCGCTGCTGGCCGCCGACCTGCCGCGCGACTACCGCTTAACTCGCGCGGTCGGCATCTTCGGCCAGCTAATGGCCGAATACCTGCTGACCTACCTGCTGGCCCATGAGCGTCAGCTGTTGGCCCGCGTGGCCAGCCAACAACAGTTGCACTGGGATGAACGGGCGCCGAACGGCTTGGCCGGTCGGCGGGTGCTGTTGGTGGGCTGTGGCGAGATCGGCGGCCAGGTGGCGCATTTGTTGGCGCCGTTTGGCCTGCAGCTGTTTGGCATCGCCAGCCGCGCACGGGAGCAAGCGCCGTTTCAGCAGGTGCTGGGTTTGGCGCAGTTGGCCGAGCAGGCCGCCCAGGCCGATTATCTGATCAATCTGCTGCCGGATACGCCGGGCACTGCGGATATATTCGATGCCGCAGTGTTTGCGCAAATGAAGCCCAGCGCCGTATTTATCAATGCCGGTCGCGGTGCGGCAGTGGTGGATGCCGATTTGCTTGCCGCCTTGGCCCGTGGCCAGTTAGCTGGCGCGGTGTTGGATGTGTGCCGTAGCGAACCGTTGCCGGCGGCGCACCCGTTTTGGACTGCGCCAGGCTTATTGCTGACCGCTCACAGCGCCGCGCCAACCCTGCCGGCGCCGATGGTTGAGTTGTTTTTGCGCAATCTGCACGCCTATCGCGCCGGCACGTCACTGCGCGGGCGGGTCGAGTTTGCGCGCGGTTATTGATCGGCTTGGGCTCGACGGCAAGCTACTCAGTCGGGCCGGCTGTTAAACTGCCGGCCTTTGTAAAACTCAGTGTGTTGCCATGACCGCCACCGTCGAACCCTTCTGGAAACGTAAAAGCCTGGCTCAGCTGGATGCGCCTGAGTGGGAGTCGCTCTGTGATGGCTGCGGTTTGTGCTGCCTGCAAAAGCTCGAAGACGAGGAAGACGGCGGCGTTTACTACACCCGCATCGCCTGCAAGCTGCTCGATCTGACCAGCTGCCGTTGCACCGATTACCCCAACAGACGCAAGTTTGTTCCCGACTGTATTCAGCTGACGCCGGCGGCCGCCGATCAATTCCAGTGGTTGCCGGCAACCTGCGCTTATCGTTTGGTGTCCGAGGGCAAAGACTTACCGGCTTGGCATTATTTAGTCAGCGGCGACGTGGATGCGGTGCACCGCGAGCGCATCTCGCAATCCGGGCGCATGCTCAGCGAGAACAGCGTGGCGGAGGATGATTGGGAGGATTACCTGATTTTTCGCTCCGGCTAGTCAGGCCGCGGGAATACTACTGCGCTCGTTTATGCAGCGTTGAAAGCCTTCACTCGCTACGTTTTCACACGACCTGAAAGGTTGGATGTTTTGCCGTTAGCTGGCCTGCGTTGGCTCGACCGGCAGTAAATGCATTGCCAATAAGGACTCTGCCTCATGTTTATCGGTTTACGCTTGCGCTTGGCAGTCTGCTTGCTGCTACTGAGCACGCCAGTATTGGCGAGCAAAAAAGTCGACTTGGATTATCGGCTGCGGTTTTTGCCGGCCAGCGCCGAAGCCGAGGTGCAATTGACCCTGGCCAAGGGCGAACTGGTGCAGAGCGTTAAATTTCACCTGCCCAAGGCTGGGCACTATGTTGCCTTCAAGGCCGACGGGCAGTGGACTGACGACGGTCAGGGCCAAGCGATCTGGGCACCAACCAGCGGCAAAGCCAGCCTCAGCTATCGAGTGCGGATCAATCAGCTGGAGCCCTCCGGGGCCTACTCGGCGCTGATTACCGCCGATTGGGCGTTATTGCGTGGCGATGATCTGATTCCGGCAGCCGATGTGGTGCTGTATGACAAAGTCGAGCTGATCTCCCGCCTGCAAGTGGAACTGCCCGACGGCTGGAAAAGCGTCGAGACCGGCTGGCCGCGCATCGGCCCTAACCGCTTTCGGATCGACAACCCCGCGCAGTCTTTTGACCGGCCGACCGGCTGGATCTTGGCCGGCAAAATCGGTACGCGGCGCACCCGCCTGGGCGAAACCGAGGTGACCATTGCCGCCCCCATCGGCTCGGGCATGCGCCGGATGGACGCCTTGACCCTGCTGACTTTCGTTTGGCCGCACGCGCAGGCGGTCTTCCCCCGTGATCCGCGCAAATTGCTGGTGGTCGGTGCCGGTGACCCTATGTGGCGCGGTGCTTTGTCGGGTCCCAACTCAATGTTTATGCATGCCGAGCGGCCGCTGGTGAGTGAAAACGGCACCAGTTCCTTGATCCATGAGTTGGTGCATGTGCTCAGCGGTATTCACGACACCGATGCCAGTGACTGGATCAGCGAAGGGATCGCCGAGTACTACGCCATCGAATTGCTGCGGCGCGCCGGCGGCATGAGCGAGGAGCGTTACCAGCAAGTACGCAAGAAACTCACCCTGTGGAGCAGTAAGGTCAACAACCTGCGTGGGGAGCATTCAACCGGTGCAGTCACGGCGCGGGCGGTGGTATTGCTGCAGGAACTGGACCTGGAAATCCGCCAACGCAGCGCCGGTAAGCACTCCCTGGATGACGTTGCCCAGGGCCTGATGCGCATGGACAATGTCAACACCGAGAACTTTATCGAACTCAGTGAGAGCCTGATCGGCAAACCTTCAAAGGTGCTCGACAGCAAACTGCTGCGCAAACTCAAGGCCACGCCTGCGTTGTAAAAACGCTTAAATCGACTGGCAATCCGCTGGCTTGACTACGCTGTAGGCAAGCCTCGGAACCGGGGCTGCAGACAGACCCGTCGAGGATGCATGTAGATGCGTTGGCCGCCAGCGTTTTGCCCGGATTGCCGAGGTCAGCAGTGCCGCCTGCTGTTACTGCTGCGCTGCATACTGACCGCCACGCTGCTGCTGAACCTAGCTATTGTGCAGGCCGAGCAAGCACCGTTAGCTGCCAAGCGCATTCTGTTGTTGCACTCTTGGGCCCAGGGCAATCCGTGGCCTGAGTCGGTCAATCGCGGGGTGCGGGAAGGTTTGCTGGATGCCGCACAGCCCATCGAACTCTATATCGAAAGCGCCGATACCACCCGTTTCAGTACCCAGGATTACGCGGCACTGGCGGAGTTTATTGCCCGCAAATATGCACTGCAGCCGCCGGATGTTCTGATGGCCGCAGATGAGCAGGCACTGGATTTTATCTCGCGTTATCGCGCGCAACTGTTTGCCGATAAACCCTTGGTGTTCGCTAGTTTCCCACAGCTTGATCAGGCCCAATTGGCCCGGCTTGGCAATGCCTATCAAGTCTTGGACTCGCAGGATGTGGCCGGCAATTTCCAGCTTATCCAAGAGTTTTTACCCAAGGCGCGCACCTTGGTGCTGGTCGGCGATGCGGCAACTACTGCCGGCCGTGAGGGCCTTGTTCAGGCGGCCTTGCAGGTACGCGGTGAGTTTGCCGAAGTGCGTGATCTGCGGGCGGTTCCGATCGCTGAATTGGAAAAATTATTGCCTGAGCTGCCCGCCGACAGTGCGGTATTTATCAGCCCGTGGGTCAGCGATGGGCAGGGTCGATTGCTTGATCCTTTTGTGGCTTTGCCCAGGCTTGTTGGTTTATTGCAGGTGCCCAGCTTTGCCGGCGTTGATCTGGCATTTGGTTTTGGCGTTACCGGCGGCAAAGTCTCCAGCGGCGAATGGCGGGGGCAGGCGCTGGCGGCAGTGGCCCGGCAGCTATTAAGTGGCGCCAGCGAAGCTCAGGCGCGAACCCAGGTGGCGCACCAGGCGGTGATGTTCAATTATCCGGCCTTGCAGCGGCTGGGGTTGGCGCAGCGGCCCTTGCCGGCTGGCAGCATTGTGCTGAATAAACCCAAGGCGTTTTATGCAGCTAACCCGCAAGCTTTCTTCGGCGCCTTGGCGGCGATTGTCTTGTTGTTGGCCACCATAGGTTTCTTGATTAGCTTGCTGCGGATGCGCCAGCGCGCCACCAAGCAGCTACTGGAGGGGGAGGCGCGCTATCGCCTGTTGTTCGAGCACAACCCCTCGCCAATGCTGGTGTATGACACCGAGCAACTCACCTGCCTGGCCATCAATGAGGCTTTTACTCAGGCCTTTGGCTACAGCTTTGCCGAGCTGGCGACGTTGCCGGTCAGTGTATTGATTGATCCGGCGCAGCACCCGGCATTGCTGGAGGCGATTCGCCAGGCGCCCACCGACACCGGCAGCGCCGTGCTGAAAACTTACTGGCGCAGCGTCACCCGCAGTGGCCAGTTGCGTGATGTCGAGGTCAGTACCCAAGCCATTCGCTTAAACCAACAGCCCGCGCGGATTGTCTTGTTTAACGATATAACCGAGCGGTTACAGGCTGAGGCTGCGCAGAAAAACAGCGAAGTGCGGTTGAATCAAATTATCGAAAGCAGCCCGGTGGCGATGGTTGTGCTGGATGCTGAGCAGCGGGTGACCCACTGGAATTTTGCCGCCGAACGGGTGACCAGTATTCCGGCTGGGGTGATGGTCGGTAAGCGTCACCATCTGGGTAAGGCCCTGGGTAAAGACCACCGGCTGTTGATCGAAGCCTTGATGGATGGCGTGACGCTTGAGGAGATGTCCAAGGTGTCGGGGGCGCAGATACGGGAGTCGAGGTTCTCCTCGCAAGTGCTGGAAGTCGACAGTTACACCGCCAGTATTGACCGCTGGCTGCATACCGAGGCGACCTTGCTGCGCGATGCGAGAGGCAGCATCAATGGAGCGATCCAGACCATGCTGGACATCTCCGAGGTGCAGCGCACGAGCCAGCAACTGGCCGAGTTGAATGTTGGGTTGGAGCGGCGGATGGTGGCGCGCACGGCCGAGCTTTCGCAAGCCATGAACCAGCTGGTACAAAGCGAGAAACTGGCCGCCTTGGGCAGTTTGGTGGCCGGTGTCGCCCATGAACTGAATACTCCGCTGGGCAACGTGATGACGGTGGTCACCACCCTCAGCGATCATCTGAGCGCGTTGCGAGTGGATGTTGAAGGCAACCGTTTGCGTCGTTCGCAGTTGGGCGAGTTTGTGCAAACTTGTACCGAAGCCTGCGCCATCCTGGAGCGCAATACCCGGCGAGCGGCCGAGTTGGTGACCAGCTTCAAACAGGTGGCGGTGGACCAGGCCAGCAGCCGCCGCCGGCAGTTCAAGCTGACCGATGCGCTGCAGGAAACCCTCAGTACGCTGGCGCCGCTGTACAAACATAAACCGGTTACGGTGACTACCGAGGTGAATGAGGAACTGCTGCTCGACTCCTTCCCCGGCCCACTGGAGCAGGTGATTACTAATCTGCTGAGCAATGCGGTGACCCATGCGCTGGGGGGGCGTGAGCATCTGCAGATCAACATAGTGGCCAGCGCGATTCGTTGGCAGGGGCAGCCGGCGATGTTGCTGCACATTAGCGATGACGGCTTGGGCATGAGCAGTGATGTTATCCATCGCGCCTTCGAGCCGTTCTTCACCACGCGCCTGGGGCAGGGCGGTTCAGGTTTGGGCCTGTATGTGGTGTACAACCTGGTGACGGCGCTGCTGGGCGGGCAGATTGAGCTGGAGTCGCAGCTGGGCCAGGGCAGCCGCTTCGTGCTGCGCATCCCCCTGACGGCGCCGCTTAACGTGACTGAGGATGTGCCAGCCACTGCGCGCTAACGCTCACTCAGGCAAGCCTTGGCACGGCAAAAAAACATCGCAACTGGACTAAGGCGGCGCTGTTGGGCAGCATGCAAAGCCGCTGCCTGGAGCCCATCAATGCGCCGCTTGCCATCGCTTACCGCCTTACGCACCTTTGAATGTGCCGCCCGGCATGCCCATTTTGGCCGCGCGGCGGCTGAGTTGTGCGTCACCGACAGCGCCGTTAGCCACCAGATTCGCCAGTTGGAAGAACAACTCGGTGCCAGCTTGTTCGTTCGTGAGGGGCGGCAAATCAGGCCGACGCCCGCCGCGCAGCGCTTGTTGCAGAGCGTGCAGCAAGCTTTCGAGCTGATTCTGGATGCCTGCGATGAGGTGCGCGACCCCGACTCCCAAGCGTTGCTGCGGGTGGCGGTAACCGCCGAGTTGGCGCAGAAATGGCTGGTCAGCCGGCTGGCTGACTTCAGCGCACGCTTCCCGCATATCACCCTGCACCTGCATGAGCAGCCGCTGGAAGGGCGGGTGCCGAATGGCGAGATTGATCTGGCGATCACCTATGGCACTGGCCCGGACGATGCCAGTAGCTATTTTGTGCGGCCACTGCCGACCCTGTTGTTCTTCCCAGTGTGCAGCCCCGGCCTGTTTAACCAGGGCGGCCTGAAACAGCCCAGGGACTTGGCCCGCCATTGCCTGCTGCATGACGATCAGGACGGCAAGACCTGGACCGCCTGGCTAACCACCCATGCCGGTGATGTGCAGGGCAGTCGCCAACTGTACTTTCCCCATGCGGGTCTTGCCCTGGAAGCCGCGGCGCAAGGCCAGGGCGTGGCCATGGGCGATAACCTGACGGCCACCGAAGATCTGGCCAGCGGCCGTTTGGTACGACCCTTTGCCGCCAGCGTCACCTCACTGGGGCAGTACGCTTTGGTCTGTGAACGCATGCGTTTGGAGAAGCCGGCAGTGCGGCAGTTTCTCGACTGGTTGAGTGAACAACTGGACGGTGTCTGAGCTAGGGTCTGTTGCCGTTTCATTCGCAAGCCGCGTTGCCGCGAGAAACGGCAACAGACCCTGTACTGGTGAATTAAATTCAAGGGTTCCGCGAAAATCGTCATTGGCGACAGCTGTTTAGCGCCACGTACTGTGCACACATCTCTGCACAACAACCCGAGGTGTTACATGGCACGTTCCCTGATTTCCATTCCCAAGGCCGATGGCTTTCGCTTTCCCGGTGAGTTCGAGCATAAATCAGGTTGCTGGCTCGGTTGGCCGGAACGCCCGGATGTTTGGCGTAATGGTGCCAAGCCGGCGCAGAAAGTCTGGGTGGATATCGTCACCGCAATTGCCAGCAGCGAGCCGGTTACCGTGTGCGCTTCCGCCGCGCAATACGCCAATGCCCGGCGCATGTTGCCCGACTACGTGCGCGTGGTGGAAATGACCTGCAATGACACCTGGTTCCGCGACAGCGGCGCGATGACCGTGGTCAACGACGCGACGGGTGAGGTGCGCGGCATCGACTTTGAGTTCAACGCCTACGGCGGCCTCGACGGTGGCCTTTATTACCCTTGGGATAAGGACGATCAGATCGCGCAAAAAATGCTCGAAATCGAGCGGCTGGATCGTTACCGCGCCCCCTTGATTGCCGAGAACGGCGGCATTCAATCTGACGGCCAGGGCAGCATCCTGACCACCGAACAGTGCCTGCTTAATCGCAACCGTAATGCCCATCTTGGCAAGGAAGAGGTGACCAAACGGCTACTCGATTACCTCGGTGCCGAGCAAGTGATCTGGCTGCCGCGCGGTTGCAAGTTCGACGAAACCGACGGGCATATCGACGACTTGGCCTGTTTCGTCCGTCCCGGCGAGGTGGTGCTGCAGTGGACCGATGACCGTAACGACCCGCAGTGGGAAATCTACCAAGAAGCCTACGACATCCTGCGCAGCACCCGAGATGCCAAGGATCGTGAGCTGATCGTGCACAAGCTGCCGCAACCGCGCGTGCTGGAGTGGACGGCAGAAGAAGCCGAAGGCTTGGATCAGAACGATGGCACCCACGTGCGTCAGGCCGGCACCCAGATCTGTGCGTCCTACATCAATTACTACTGCGGTAATTCGGCGATTGTCGTGCCGCTGTTCAATGATCCAAATGACCGCGTGGCGCAGGCGACTCTGGCCGAGCTGTTTCCCAAGCATAAGATCATCGGCATTGAAAACTCGCGGGAGATTCTGCTCGGTGGCGGCAACGTCGCCTGCATCACCATGCCGCAATACGCCGGCACTCGCCGCAACTAGAGGAGTATGGCCATGCATCTTCGTACTCTGCTCGGCAGCGCCTGCCTCGGTTTAACCGTGGCAGGCGCACAAGCGGCCAGCGATCAGCCGCAAGTTAATTTGTACATCTGGGGCGAGTATCAGGCGCCGGACACCCTGAGTTCCTTCGAGGCCAAAACCGGCATCAAGGTAGTGGCCGATCACTTCGACTCGATGGAAACCGCCGATACCAAGTTGCTCACCGGCCGCAGCGGTTATGACTTAGTACTGACCTCTGGTCAGCACCTGAGCCGGGCGATCAGCAGTGGCGCCCTGCAGCCGTTGGATAAATCGCAGCTGCCGCATTTCCAGGGGCTCGATCCGCTGTCGCTGAAACACATGGCCAGTTTCGATCCGGGCAATAAGTATGCTGGTCTGTATCTCTGGGGCACTACTGGGTTTGGCTATCAGCAACAGGCGATCCAGGCGCGCCTGCCGGCCGCGCCGCTAGACAGTTGGGCGATGCTGCTCGACCCGCAGGTGGTGGCGCATTTTGCCGACTGCGGGGTGAGTTTTTTGAACGATCCCAATGAGGTGTTTGCCGCGACTTTTCGTTATCTAGGCTTGGATATTAATAAGCAAAATCTGGATGACCTGAAGCTGGCCGAGGCCCATTTGGCCAAGATCCGCCCCTCGATCCGTTATTTCGATAACGACCGCAATATCAGCGATTTGGCCAATGGCGACACCTGTTTGGCGATGTCCTGGAATGGCAATGTGGCTCTGGCAGCCAGTCAGGCCGAGCAGGCCGGCAAGGCGTTCAAGGTCAAGTACCAGATCCCTAAAGAGGGCGCCTTGCTGTGGTTCGATGCGGTGGTGATTCCTAAAGATGCGCCCCACCCCAAGCAGGCGTTGGCGCTGTTGGATCACCTGATGACCCCAGAGGTGATAGGTGCGGTCAGCAACAGCGTTTACTACGCCAATGCGGTGCCGGCCGCCAATGCCACAGTGGATGCGGCGCTTCTCAATGACCCCGGCACCTATCCGTCGCCTGCGGTGCTTGCCACGCTTTACACCAAAAACGACAACTCACGGGCCTTTGACCGTGCGCTGACGCGGGCCTTTAGTCGCTTGAAGTCGGGGACTTAAATCGGCCTGTCAGCTGGCATTGCGGCGTGCCCTTTAACACTCTGGGCGCGCTGGCGAGCGGCTTTTAAGGCGCAAACTTCGGCCCGGACTTGGTGTTCAGACCCTTGGCCAAACGGTCGTAGAGCACTACGTTGACGGTGGCCGCCAGGTTCATGCAGCCGGTGGTGGGGATGTAGATCACGTCTTCACACCAGTCCAGCACCTCTTTGCCGAGCGAGCCGTCTTCCGGGCCGAAGATATACAGGGCGCGATCCGGGTGAGTGTATTCCGGCAGCGGCCGGGCGCCTTCGACCATTTCCACCGCCACCGGCGTGCAGCCCAGCGGCAGAATTTTTTGCAGGTCATCGATGCCGATCAGCGGAATATCCTGGTGGACCTTCTTGGTGTCGGTAATGAAGTCTTGTGCGCGGTCATAACGGGTGCCGGTGTAGAACACCGAGTTGACCCCGTAGCAGCCGGCGGCGCGCATTACCGAGCCGACGTTAGCAGGGGATTTTGGGTTATATAAACCGATGCAGCTGTAGCGTCTGTTGGCCACGGGCGGGTCCTCTGAAGGAAGGCGGCGATTATACCGGCGTGGCCTGGCGTGCGCCGAGGGTAGGGTGGGCTTCAGCCCACCTCTGTGCAGGTGCTTGGTGGGCTGAAGCCCACTCTTGATGCTACGAGCTATGCCAACGGCTTACTCTTTGCTTTTCAGCAGCGCGGCCAGGTCGGCAAAAGCCTTGTGGGTCGATTTCGGCCCTTGTGGGCTGGCGGTCGAGCCTTCGGCGAAGTATTGCTGGTCGGTGTAGCGCGAGTGCTCGTTGTCGTGACAGAACAGGCACAGCAGCTCCCAGTTGGAGCCGTCTTGCGGGTTGTTGTCATGGTTGTGATCGCGGTGGTGCACGGTCAGCTCGCTCAGGCGCTTGCCAGAGAACTCACGGGTACAACGGCCACAGACGTGGGGGTACATTTTCAGCGCCTTGTCGCGGTAGCCGGCCTCGCGCGAACGCTGGGCTTCGGCGATGATGCGGTCGGTCTTGAGGGTCGCCGCAGATTTTTCCGTGCTCATGCTGTCACCTGTTAAATCGTTTAATCATGGAATAAAGCTTAACGCTTTCGCGGTTATTGCCCAAGCACCGCCGGCTGGCGTGCTTCAGACGCCGACCTTGGGTTTGAGCTTGGTGGCAATCCACAGGGTATGTTTGGCGCCTTTGTTACCGTGGGCATAGACCTGCACTTCTTCGACCTTGAAGTTGGCCTTGGCGACCTTCTCGGCAAACTTGCGATCCGCGCCCGCCGACCACACCGCCAGAATGCCGCCGGCACGCAGCGCCCGGTGACAGGCATGCAAACCGGCCATCGAGTACAGCCAGCTGTTGCCTTTTTTGGTCAAGCCTTCGGGACCGTTATCGACATCCAACATGATGGTGTCAAAACCCAAGGGTTCGGCGGGCAGCACTTCGGCCACGTCGACCAGACGGATCTCGGTGCGCGGATCGAGCAGCGGCCGGCCGGATTTCTCCCCCAGTGGGCCGCGATTCCACTCGATCACGCCAGCCACCAGTTCGGCCACCACCACCTGACCATTCTTGCCGATGTGTTTGAGTGCCGAGGCCAGGGTAAAACCCATGCCCAGACCGCCAATCAGTGCTCGCGGGGCAGGGCGGCCGGCAATGCGCTTGCAGGGAATTTCCGCCAGCGCATCTTCCGAGCCATGCATGCGGGTGTTCATCAACTGGCCGCCGTCGCCGCCCTGGATCTTGATCACAAAGTCTTCGCCGTACTCGAACAGGCACAGGGCGCCGCCATCATTGGGGATCGGGGCGGTATCGAGCAGAACAAAACGCTTCATGGCGGTCTCGGGGAAATAGGCGAAGGCAGGGGTATAAAGGCGGGCAGTCTACCTTGAAATGCCGGGGCGCTCATGGCCGCCCTGCGTGGCTAGCTTTGGGCCTCGCTGGCACGCGAGGCCCGTCATGGCCTTAGCCCAGTACCTTGAGCAAGAAGCTGTACTCCAGTGCTACGTCCTTAAGAGCCTGGTAGCGGCCGCTCATGCCGCCGTGGCCGGCGTCGAGCTCAGTTTTTAGCAGCAGTAAATTCGTATCGGTTTTAGTGGCGCGCAGTTTGGCCACCCACTTGGCGGCCTCCCAATATTGCACGCGGCTGTCGTTGTAACCGGCCACCACCAACATGGCTGGATAGGCTTGGGCGACCACGTTTTCATAGGGCGCGTAAGCCTTGATCCGCGCATAAACCTGCGGGTCGGTCGGGTCGCCCCATTCGTCGTATTCGGTGACGGTCAGGGGTAAATCCGGTTTTTGCATGGTGTTGAGCACATCGACAAAAGGCACCTCGGCAATTGCCGCAGCGAACAATTCGGGACGCTGATTGAGCACTGCGCCGATCAGCAAGCCGCCGGCGCTGCCGCCGCTGATGGCCAGTTGTTCGGGACCGGTATAGCCGCAGGCAATCAGGTGTTCGGCCACCGCGATAAAGTCGCTGAAACTGTGGTGTTTGTGTTCCAGCTTACCGGCGCGGTACCAGGCCTCGCCGAGCTCGCCACCGCCACGCACATGGGCGATGGCAAACACGAAGCCGCGCTCCAGCAGGCTCAGCCGGGCGTGGGAAAACCACGGGTCGAGGCATTCGCCATAGGCGCCGTAGCCGTACAGATAGAGCGGGGCCGGTTGGCCGAGCACTTCGCGCTTGGCCACCAAACTGATGGGGATTTGCGTGCCGTCGCTTGCCGTGGCCCACAGGCGCTGGCTGACATAGGTGTCGGCATCGAAGGGGCCGAGCACCGGGGTTTCTTTCAATACCTGCTGGGCGCCGCTGGCAAGCGTGAGCTGGCGGATCTGCGCCGGCCGATTGAGCGCCTCGTAGCGCAGGCGAATCACCGGGCTGGCGAACTCCAGGGTGTCCTGCACCGAGAGGCTGTAGGCCGCATCCGGCAATTGCACCCGGTAGCTCGGCAAGCCCTGGGGATGGACCTGAATGATCGGCAGGCCGGCGACCCGCAGGCTGAGCACATAGGCGTCGTGGTTCAGGCTCAGACCTTCAAGCATCACCTGCGGGTCATGGGCGATCAGCTCGCGCCAGTGTTGCCGCTCGGGCGCTGGTTCGCTGGTCGCGCTCTGTTTGACGCAGTACAGCGCAAAGTTGATGCCGCTCTGGTTGCTGCGGATCAGCCAGTTCCATTCACCGTCGAGCAGGCCGTGGTCTACGTCGTATTCGTGGGCGTCCTCACGGGGCGCCATACAGCGGAACGCGCCTTGGGGTGTGTCGGCATCCAGTACCCAGGTTTCGCTGGTGGTTTTGCTGCCCAGCAGCAGGATCAACTGACGCTCGGAGCTGGAGCGGTAGCAATGCAGAAAGAAGCGCCCGTCAGACTCCTCGAACACCAACTCGGCGGCGTCGCTGCCCAGGGTGTGGCGATAGAGTTTGTGCGGGCGGTGGGTGTCGTCCAGCTCGCCGAAGAACAGCGTCTGGTTGTCGTTGGCCCAGGTCAGGCTGCCGTCGCAATCGTCGAAGGGCAGGGTAGTGATGGCGCCGTTGGCCAAGTCCTTGACGTACAGCTGATAAATCTCATCGCCCTGAGTGTCCAGGCTGTAG
>JAIERD010000085.1 GCA_019747155.1 Pseudomonadaceae bacterium | reverse complement strand
TGTGATGGACCCGATGTGTTCCTGGTGCTGGGGCTTTGCCCCGGTGTTGGCGGCATTGGCGGAGCAGGCAGCGGCTGCCGGTGTGCCTATGCAGTTGGTGGTGGGCGGTTTGCGCAAAGAGCAAGCGGCTCTGGAACCCGCTGGGCGGGTGCGGATTCTGGCCCACTGGCAGGCGGTAAATGCCAGCACTGGGCAAATGTTTAACTTCAATGAAGGCCTGCCGGAAGGCTTGGTGTACCACACCGAACCGGCCTGTCGCGCCCTGGTGACGGCTCAGTATTTGGACGCGATGCAGGTCTGGCCGCTGCTGGAGCTAATCCAGCAAGCCTTCTACTGCGAAGGCCGCGATGTTACTCGGGCCACGGTGTTGCGTGAGTTGGCCGCCGCTGCCGGGTTGCCGCGCAGTGAGTTTGCCGAAGCCTTCGACAGCCCGCAGATGCAGGCGGCCACCCAGGCCGATTTCACCTGGGTACAGGACTTAGGCATCGCCGGTTTTCCGACCCTGCTGGCCGAGCGCGATGGCCAGCTGGCGCTGCTCACCAATGGCTATCAACCGCTCGAACAGCTGCAGCCGTTGTTGGCTCGCTGGCTGGAGCGGGCCACCCATGCTTGAGCCGCAGCGCTTCGACCAACTGAGCTGGGCCGAAATCCGCCGGCTGGCGTTGCAGCACAAGAAATCCTTGCTGATCGCCAATCTGGTGGCGGTGTTGACCACCTTGTGCAGCGTGCCGATTCCGCTGTTGCTGCCGCTGTTGGTCGACGAAGTGTTGCTGGGCAATGGCGACGCGGCGCTGCAAGTGATGAACCGCTTTTTACCCGTTGGCGCCCAGCAGGCGCTGGGTTATATCGGCCTGATGCTGGTGCTGACGCTGCTGCTGCGCAGCTCATCTTTGCTATTTAACGTGTTGCAGGCGCGGCTGTTTGCGCGGCTGTCGAAAGACATCGTCTACCGCATTCGGATTCGACTGATCGAGCGGCTCAAACGCATCTCCCTCAGCGAATACGAAGACTTGGGCTCAGGCACGGTAACCACTCACCTGGTCACCGATCTCGATACCCTCGACAAATTTGTCGGCGAAACCCTCAGCCGTTTGCTGGTGGCAATTCTGACCCTGACCGGCACCGCTGCGATTCTGCTGTGGATGCACTGGCAGTTGGCGCTGCTGATTTTGCTGTTCAATCCGCTGGTGGTGTACGCCACGGTGCAGTTGGGCAAACGAGTCAAACACCTGAAGAAGCTGGAAAACGACAGCACCGCGCGCTTCACCCAGGCGCTGGCGGAAACCTTGGATGCCATCCAAGAGATTCGTGCCGGCAACCGTCAGGGTTTCTTCCTCGGGCGCCTCGGCCAGCGGGCGCAGCAGGTGCGCGATTACGCCGTGGCCTCGCAGTGGAAGACCGATGCCTCCAGCCGCGCCAGTGGTCTGTTGTTTCAGTTTGGTATCGACTTGTTTCGCGCCGCAGCGATGCTCACCGTGTTGTTCTCCGACCTGTCGATTGGCCAGATGCTCGCGGTGTTCAGCTACCTGTGGTTTATGATCGGCCCGGTCGAACAACTGCTCAGTCTGCAATACGCCTACTACGCCGCCGGTGGCGCGCTGACGCGAATCAACGAGCTGCTGGCGCGCAATGACGAGCCGCACTACCCGAGTCAGATCGACCCGTTTCTTGGCCAGACCACTGTCGGTATCGAGGTGCGCGGCCTGCGCTTCGCTTATAACGACGAGCCGGTGCTCGATGACCTTAATCTGAGCATCGCCGCCGGTGAAAAAGTCGCCATAGTCGGCGCCAGCGGCGGCGGCAAAAGCACCCTGGTGCAATTGCTGCTTGGCCTCTACACGCCGCAAGCCGGGACCATCAGCTATGCCGGTGCCACCCAGCAGGCGATTGGCCTGGATACCGTGCGCGAGAACGTCGCTGTGGTACTGCAACACCCGGCGCTGTTCAACGACACGGTGCGCGCCAACCTGTGCATGGGTCGTGAGCGCAGTGACGAGGCTTGCTGGCACGCCCTGGAAATCGCCCAATTGGCACCGGCCATTCGGGTTTTGCCGCAAGGCCTGGACAGCATCGTCGGGCGCTCCGGCGTGCGGCTCTCCGGCGGCCAACGGCAACGTCTGGCAATTGCCCGGATGGTCTTGGCCGAACCGAAAGTGGTGATCCTCGACGAGGCCACCTCGGCGCTGGATGCCGCCACCGAATACGCCCTGCATCAGGCCCTCGGGCGCTTCTTGAGCGGCCGCACCACGCTGATCATTGCCCATCGCCTGTCGGCGGTGAAACAGGCCGACCGGGTGCTGGTGTTTGATGGCGGGCGCATCGCCGAAGAAGGCGAGCACCATCAGCTGATCGCCGACGGCGGCCTGTACGCCAAGCTCTACGGGCATCTGCAGCACTGACGGCAGCCGGCGGGGCCAAGCTTGTTTCGCCTGGCGCCCAGGGTTTAATGCGCCAGGTTAAACACCTGGGCCAGATGCTGCTCGTAGCGTGCTACGTCGGCTTCGATGGCCGGCACTTTCATCACATCAACGCAGAGAAAGGTCGGTAAGCCCTCCATCCCGAGGAACTGGTTGGCCTTGTGGAAGGGGAAATACACCGCATCCACGCCTGCGCCGGCAAAGAAGTCCGTGGGGTCATCGAAGGCCTGCTGCGGCGCATTCCAGGTAACCGACAGCATGTACTGCTTGCCCTGCAGCAGGCCGCCGCTGCCGTACTTTTGCGACGCATCCGAGCGGGTGCGACCATCACTGGCGTAGAGGCTGCCGTGGCCTTCGGTGAAGACTTCGTCGACATACTTTTTGACGGTCCAGGGCGCGCCCATCCACCAGCCGGGCATTTGATAAATGATCACGTCGGCCCAGAGGAACTTCGCCACTTCCTCGGCCAGGTCATAACCGGCATCTATTTCGGTGGTTTTCAAGTCGAAGCCGGCGCGGTCAAAAAAGCTCAGCGCGGCTTCATGCAGGGTCGTGTTGTAGCGACCGTCGGAGTGGGCGAATTTTTTGCCGCCGTTGAGTAGCAATACGTTTTTCATGGTCGATCCCGGTAGGTTGCAATGGCCGGCAGACTACAGGGCGAACGACAGCTGAAATAGGCAAAAGACTACAAAGGACATTTGCGATAAAAGCAAAAGTTATCGCCGGATTGTTGCTGTAAGGTGATTAAAACCTTGCAGAGCAACGCTGGAATTAAAACCATGAACGAGCAGTACGGATTTATTTTGCACGCCCAGACAAAACCGGAAAAAGCCGAGGCCTTTGCCGCGCTATTCAGTGGCTATGTCGCGGCGAGTCGGGCAGAGGAGGGCTGCATCGAGTACCACATGCTGCGCGATCAGCAGGACCCGACGCTGTTTATCTTTTACGAGGTGTGGCAATCCAAAGAGCACCTGGCGATCCACTCTGGATTGCCACATATGCAGCAATTTAATGCGCAGCGGATGGACTATCTGCTGCGCGATTTTGAGATTCGCCCGATCGAGATGCTCAGCCCGTCTGTAGGCAGCCGTTAACCGGCTGACCGCATGCCGGTGCTGTGGAGCGGCTAGCTGCGTTCGGCCTGCAAACGGCGCAGAAATGCCAGCAGTGGCGGGTTCACCGCGCTGGCGTGGGTCAGGTTGGCGGCATGGGCGGCGCCTTCGATCAACACCAAGGCTTCGCAGCCGCTTAACCCGGCGCACAAGGCTTGCGCCAGCGGCAGCGGGATGGCGTTGTCCTGGCTGCCGTGAATCACTAGCGCAGGCGCGGTGATCTCGCTCAATCGCGCAGTGATGTCTTCGCGCTGTAGCAAGCATTCGGTGGCCATCAGCAAAGCCTGCGGATCGTTTAACGCCTGCCACTTGGCGATCCATTTGGCGTTTTCTTGCGGCTCGGCAATGATGATGTTGGCGATAAACTGCGCCACGTCCTCACTCAATCCGTGGGCCGCCCAGCCTTGCATCATTTGCCGATAACCCTCGACTTTGCTCGGCTCTTCTGGACCTGCCTGGGTGTCCATCAGCACCAGCCCGAGCACTCGCTCGGGCGCCAATAGCGCCACCCGCAGCGAGATAAAGCCACCCTGGGACATGCCGCCAAACACCGCCTGGGGAATGTCCAGATAATCCAGCAGTGCCAGGCAGTCTTTGGCCGAATCCCAATAGCTGAACGGCTGGCCGTCGTACTCGGTCTGGCCAAAACCGCGCTCATCCCAGGTGATGACCCGCAACTCCGGGCTGAGGGCGGCGACCTGCTCGGCGAACATCTGCTGATCCATCAAAAAACCGTGGCTGAGAATCAGCGGCAGGCCATCACCGCCGTGGTCGGTAAAGTTAATACGTTGTTGATTGAGTTGGGCGAAAGGCATGGCAACGCTCCTTGTATTGGGACTCAGGGTTTAACGCGAATAGGCGTGAATTGCCAGTTGCGGCAGCAGGGATTTAGTTGATTTTTGTTGGCGTCAAACGCTGGCCTGAGGCGCGTTGCGCGGTGGATGCCGTTGAGCGTCAGGCTGGGCGGTTGTCCGTCATCAACAGCCGCAATTGCTCGAGTAGTGTGGCTTGTAAATCATCCAGTTCGCCAAAGCGGGCGAGGGCTGTCGTGCTGCTGTGCAGTTCACATAACTCAGCTGCCAGGGTATGCAGGCGCTGGTGCAAGGCGTTGATGCCTGCAAAGCTGGCTCGGTTGCCATGGCGGGTTAAGCCATCGCCTTTGAGCCACTGGCCGAAATGGCTGTGCTGTGCATTGAGTGGCGGTGGGCTTGGGCGCTCGCCCTTGAGATGGCTTTCCAGGGCGTTGGTCCAGGCACGTAGCTCGACACCGGCAAACAACAGCGGTAAATCCGCTTGGCTTAGTTGCGGTAATTTGTTCCAGCCAGAACGCAACCACCAGTCGACTGCCCAGCTGGGCAGCTGGTGCGCCGGCATTGGCCGGGCGATGCCATAGCCCTGGGCCAGCTCGCAGCCCAATTGCAACAACATAGCGCCGTGCTCAACGGTTTCTACTCCTTCGGCGATCACCTGCAAGTGGAAGGCGCTGGCCAGGCTGATTACGCCTTTTAGAATGGATAAATCATCCGGGTCATTGAGCATGTTACAGACGAAGCTCTGGTCAATTTTGAGCAGGGTAATGGGCAAGCGTTTGAGGTAGGTCAGGGAGGAATAGCCGGTACCAAAGTCATCCAGGGCAAACCTTACGCCGATTGCCTGACAGGCCAGGATAACGCGTGACACATGGGCTATGTCTTCCAGGGCGCTGGTCTCCAGAACCTCCAGCTCAAGGTTGCTCGGACTGACCTGCGGATGCGTGGCCAGAATGCTCAGTAGGCGCGTGACGAAGTTTTTCTGCTGCAGTTGAAGGGCGCCGATATTCACACTAACGCTGATATTCAGCCCCTCAGCATGCCAGCGCTCGAGCTGCGTCAGGGCGCTGGTGAGCACCCACTCACCGATTTCGATTGCCAGTGGATGGTTTTCGATCACCGGCAGGAACTCTGCCGGCGCTAAGAGGCCACGTTGCGGGTGTTGCCAGCGGATCAGGGCCTCGGCGCCGATGACTGCGCCCGTGCGCAGGTTGACCTTGGGCTGGTAGTGCAGCACAAACTCGTGGGCCGCCAGCGCTTGGCGAATGTGCGCCAGGCTTTCGTGGTGGCCGCGCACGCTGCGGTCTTGCTCCAGGTCGAAGAAGTGTGCGCGGTTTTTGCCGGCCAATTTGGCCTGGTACATGGCTTGGTCGGCCTGGCGCAGCAGTGTGTCGGCGTCTACCTCTTCCTCTTGCGGGCAGAGGGTGACGCCCATGCTGGCGGACACTTGCAGCACTAACTCGCCCACTTGTACCGGTTGCGAGGCCGCCGCGAGCAGACGCTCGAGCATCGGCATGCTGCTGGCCACATCGGGTAAATCGACCAGCACGGCGACGAACTCGTCACCGCCAATGCGGGCCAGGGTGTCGCACTCGCGCAGGGCCTGTTTCATCCCGGCGGCCAGGGCAATCAGCAACTGATCACCGGCTTCATGGCCGTGCTTGTCGTTGATGGTCTTAAAACCGTCCAGGTCGAGGAACACCACCTCCAGCAGTTGCCCACGGCGCAGGGTTTGCACTATGGCCTGGTGCAGACGATCCGCCAGTAATACCCGGTTTGGCAGGCTGGTCAGGGCATCGTAGTGGGCGATGTGCTCCAACTCGCTTTGGTGCTGCTTGGCCTCGGTGATGTCGGAGAACAGCGCCACGTAGCGCACCACGTTGCCACGGGCATCGCGCACGGCGCTGATGGTTTGCATCTCGACGTAGAGTTCGCCGTTTTTGCGTTTATTCCAGATTTCGCCGTACCAGTGGCCTTTCTGCTCCAGGTTGTGCCACATGCTTGCGTAAAACTCTTGGCCTTGGCGGCCGGAGCGCAGCAAGCGTGGGGTTTGGCCCAAGGCTTCGTCGCGACTAAAACCGGTGATGCGGGTGAAGGCGGCGTTGACGTTGAGGATGGTGCTGTCGGCTGCGGTGATCATGATGCCTTCGCGCGAGTGAGAGAACACACTGGCGGCCAGCTCGAGTTTTTCTTCGGCTTGTTTGCGTTTGCTGATGTCACGTAAAAACATGAAGTACTGCCCGCCCGCCACATTCTGGTAGGTGCTGCTGACCTCCACGTGCCAGAGCGATTGGTCCTTGCGCCGGTGCAGCGACTCGAATTGCTGATGGCCGAGGCGCAGGGTGTTGGCCAAGCGGCTCGTCGCTTCCTGCATGTGCTCTGGGTCGATCAGCGTGCTAATCGGCATACCCAGTAGCTCTGCGCGGCTGTAACCGGATTGCTGGCAGTAGGCCGGGTTAACATCCAGCAAACAGCCCTGTGCATCGACGTGCCAGAAACCGTCAAGGGTGGTTTCGAGGATGCTGTGCAGCGCCGCATGACTGTCCGCCAATGCCGCTTCGGCCTGCTTGCGCGCACTGCAATCGCTTAACACGATGCGCAGGGCCGGTGCGCCCGTGTCATCCAGAGCAGTGGTGGCTTCCAGGTGTGCCCAGAAGGCTGCGCTGCCCGCTTTGCGCATGCGTAGCTCGCAGGACTGTGGCTCGCCCGTGGCGATTAGTTGGGTGCGCAGGTGATAAAAAATATCTTGGTCTTCATGGGTGATAAAACGCGTCAAGGGTTGCTTGACCAGCTCGCTACGCACGACCCCGAGTAATTGGGTGGCAGTGAGGTTGGCTTGTAGGATCAAACCTTTGCTGTTGACGGTGCAATAACCGACCGGGGCCAGGTCATAGAGATCGAAATAGCGCTCGCGGGCGGTCTCGACCTGCGCCTGAGTGCGGCGCAGCTCCTCGTTTTGCATCTCCAGTTCAATTTGATGGACGCGCAGTTCGTGCAGCGTCTGCCAGCTGGCCTCGCTGCCCTGCACGGGTGACGTCGGCAGCTGTGCCGCGATGTTTTCGGCGCGCTGGCGTAGCGCCGTTTCTGGGCTTACCGTAGGGGCTGCTTGGTCGTTGCGAGTAAGGCGTTTTTTCATCGTTGCGGCACCTAATTCGCACTGTTTAAGTGCTAGCTGCTAGCGTCCATGGCGGCGCAAGTGATGCCGATAACGCGGCCCTCAGCGTCGCGCAAGAGTTCTACGGTTAAATCAGTAAAGCTGGGTTTGTCATTTTTGCTGGTGGGCACTTTTTGCCGGCTGCCAACGCCGCTTTCCAGCACCGCGCGTTTGATCGCCGTGAGGGCGGTGGCCTCGTGCGCGGGTAGCAAATCGGCATCGGTCTTGCCCAGGTACTGCTCGGCTACGAAA
The DNA here is from genome assembly GCA_019747155.1 of Pseudomonadaceae bacterium. Lineage (GTDB taxonomy): Bacteria > Pseudomonadota > Gammaproteobacteria > Pseudomonadales > Pseudomonadaceae > Aquipseudomonas. The sequence continues at coordinate 6,596 of JAIERD010000085.1, read as the reverse complement.
CCGGGCTGGGGGTTGTAGACCCAGGTGTAACGCAGCTCTGTGTCTTGGTTAGACACCATCATTGGCGAGGCGCTCAGGGCCACCCGCATGCGCTCTTCATTCACGCGTAGGGCATTCTCGACCTGTTTGCGTTCGGTGATGTTGAGCATGGCGCCGATCATCCGCAGGGCTTGACCCTGTTCGTTGCGCAGCACAAAGCCGCGATCCAGCACCATGGCGTAGCCGCCATCGGCCTTGCGAAATTGATATTCATCTTCCCAGTGACTAAGGGCGGAGTTTGCCACCAGGGTATTGCGCCCATCGACCACTCGCTGGCGGTCATCGGGGTGTACGCGCTCCGCCCACCAGTTGGCCGATTGGGCTGCTGAGACGATCTCGGACCAGCCGAAGACCGAGATGCCGGCTTCGTTCCAGCGCTGCTCACCCTTGATGATGTCCCAGTCCCAGAGCACGTCGCGGGCGGCTTTGGCGGCCAGACGGTAGCGCTCCTCATTGAGGCGCAGGGTTTCATGCTCGTTGATGTCGACATAGGTGATCACCGCGCCCTCGATCACGTTGTCCAGGGTACGGTAGGGCAGGATGCGCATCTTGAACCAGCGCCCCTCGGTGGTTTGCACGTCGATTTCTTTTGGGGTGAGGGTTTCCAGCACGGTCTGCAAGTCCGCCACTAGGCTGTTGTAGCCGAGCAGATTGGAGACGATATGCCCGACCGGGCGGCCGACATCGCTGTGGATCAGGTTGATAATCCGTGAGGCGGCCGGGGTGAAGCGCAGGATGCGCAGGTTGTGGTCGACAAACACGGTGCCGATGCCGGTGCCGGCCAGCAGGTTGTTCATGTCGTTGTTGGCCCGCGACAGCTCCATAACCTTGATCTGCAGCTCGGTGTTGACGGTGGCCAGCTCTTCGTTGACCGACTGCAACTCCTCTTTCGAGGTTTCCAACTCCTCATTGGTGGACTGCAACTCCTCGTTAACCGACTGCATTTCCTCGTTGGAGGATTTGAGCTCTTCACTGGAACTTTCCAGCTCTTCAATGGTGCTTTGCAGGAAGGCTTCCTTGCTCCAGAGCTCTTGTTTGAGGGCACTGATGCGCGCGTCAACGTCAGCTTCCAGGCTCAGCACGCTGCTGCTCACTTGCGCGGTCGCCTGCTGCAGTTGCTCAGGGTCAAGGCTTGCGGCTTCCTCCAGAATAATCAGATAGAGGGGCGTGCCGAGCGCTGGGCCGTTGCTAACCGGGCGGATGGTCAGGTTGACCAAGCTGAAGTGACCGTTGGTTCTGACCCGCAGCCCGAGCTTATGCACCACTTCGTTGCTGCTGGTGGCGTGCAGCAGGCCGCTGGTCAAGGCTGGGCGCAGGCCTTCACGGGCCATTTTAAAAATATTGTTGATGCCTGCCTCGCCCTGGGCGGGCTCCAGGTACATGCCGCTGCGGCCATGCAGGTAAAGGATGTCGCCGAGGCTGTTGACCAGTACGCCGACCGGCGTCAATTGCTGCAGCAAGGCCTGCTCGGTCAGTTCGCGCAGCGGCAGTTTGAGTGGCAGCGCAGCCTTGGCTGCGCCGCGTGGTTGGGTGGTGGTGAGGTCAGTGCTGTTCATAGGTGACAACAGGTGGCCAAGGGATGTGCGGCGCATGCCATGAAAGTCTTCCTTGCGTTGGAATAGTTTGATTTTGCGGTCCTGCACGCTAAACAGCTGGTCAAATTCGCCGATGCCTTCAGAGGTGCCAAGCAGCAGTATTCCACCCGGTTTTAGCGCGTAGTGAAACAGCGGAATGAGCTTGCGTTGCAGCTCCACACCGAAATAAATCAGCAGATTGCGACAACTGATCAGATCGAGCTTGGAGAAGGGCGGGTCTTTGATCAGGTCCTGCTCAGAGAAAATCAGCATATCGCGGATGTTTTTGTGGATGCGGTAACTGCTGCCATCGGGCTCGAGGGTGAAAAACCGCTGCAGTCGCTCGACACTAATGTCCGCGGCGATGCTGGCCGGATAAACCCCACTGCGGGCGGTGGCAATGGCGCGGCTATCGATGTCGGTGGCGAACACCTGCACGCTGTAGCTGGGTTTGAACGCCTCGCGGTATTCCTGCAGCAAAATCGCCAGCGAATAGGCCTCCTCACCGGTGGAGCAGCCCGTCGACCAGACCCGAATGCTGCTGTCGGCGGTTTTATTGGCAAACAGGCTGGGGATAATTTCGCTCTCAAGGTGCTGGAAAACCTCGGGGTCGCGAAAGAAGTTGGTCACCCCTATCAGCAGGTCGCGAAACAGCGCCTCCACCTCGCCCGGTGCCTGCTGCAAATACTTCACGTAGTTATCGATGGTGTCGACCTGGTGGACGGCCATGCGTCGCTCGATGCGGCGCAGAATGGTGCTTGGCTTGTATTGGGCAAAACTGTGGCCGGTTTGCGCGCGCAATAAAATGAAGATTTTTTTCAGTGCGTCTTCGATATTTGGGGTGGCCGCATGGGCAAGGCGCATTGGCTTGCCAAAGGCGTGGGCGGCATAGGTGATCAGTTGCGCAGGCATCTCGGCCGGCGGCAGTTGATAGTCAACCAAGCCGGTGGCGATAGCGCTGCGTGGCATGCCGTCGAACTCGGTGGACTCGGGGTTTTGCGTCATCAGCATGCCGCCTTCGCCCTTGATCGCCCGCACGCCCAGGGTGCCATCGCTGCCGGTGCCGGACAAAATGATGCCGATGGCGCGCTCGCGCTGCTCTTGGGCCAAGGATCGAAATAAAAAATCCACCGGCAAGCGCTGGCCACGCGGCTCGGCGGGCTCAAGCAGTTGCAGGCAGCCATTGAGCAGGGCCATGTCGCGGTTGGGCGGGATGATGTAAATGCAGTTGATCTGTACCGGCATACCGTCCTCGACCTCAAAAACTGGCATGCGGGTATAGCGTTGGATCAGCTCGGCCAGCAGGCTTTTGTGGTCCGGTGCCAGGTGCTGCACCAGCACAAAGGCCATGCCCGGATCTTTGTCAGTCGGCATGCCCGAGAAGAAGGCTTCAAACGCGGCCAGTCCGCCGGCGGAAGCACCAATCCCAACCACGGGGAAACTGTTGCTGGGGGTCGCCTGGGCCGGAGCGTCAGCGCTGGGTTTGGCTTGCGGTGCTCTAGCTTGGCTTGAGGCGCGCGTCGGTTTGGCGGTTTTTTTTGTTGTCGCCATGATCGGCATCCTGAGTTCAATACAAGTGAGCGTGAGTCCGCAGGCAATGCTGTTCGAACCGCTGCAGACTCAGGTGTTAGGCGCCGGTTTGGCAAGCCCAACGACTGATGTTGCGCAAGTATAAACCCAGTGCTCAGCGCCACAGCTAATCGCCAGCGGCGGATTGCGGCAGCTCTCGCATAGGGCGGTTTTTACCCGTCGGGCGAGAGCCGGGGCGGGCTGAACGGCAGGTTTAAAGTTTAGCAGGCGCATAACTAAGCATGGGTAGATCTGGATTTAACCGGGGTTAACCACTGTGTGATCCTGCTGGCCATGAATAGGCCTTGGTGTTTCTCCTGCAAGCCGTGTGTCGCTCGGGTGGCCGGACGAACTGTCGATGGCTGTTTGCCCGAGTGGCTGGCGTGATCAGCTGTTTACCGCCGGAGCTGGCCTTCTGGGCGCTGTGGCATTGCCGCCATGCGCGACCACCCGATGCGACTCGTTTGGCGAAGGGCGTAGCGCGCCGTTTCGCCCTCTGCTGCCCGCGCTTGGCGCATTCGGGCCGCATTCTTTAAGCCACTCCGGCGAGCCGCCATCCAGGCAGCCCTCTATTAGCCGTGAGCTAAGACTAACCAGGCTACTTTGCCGCAGATCAAGCGGCTACGTGCGCCATCAGGATTTCAGACTATGAGCAGCCAACGCTGTAACTCGTACTACACCGCCAGCCTCAATGAAGAAACCGCTTACCCGCGCCTCGAAGGCGAGCAGCGGGTCGACGTGGTAATCATCGGCGGCGGCTTTACCGGCGTGGCGACGGCGGTTGAGCTGGCCGAGCGCGGTTTTAAAGTGGCAATCGTCGAGGCTAAAAAGATCGGCTGGGGCGCCACCGGTCGTAACGGCGGGCAGGTGACGGGCAGCTTGTCTGGCGATGCCAATATGCGTAAACAAATGGCCGGCAAGCTGGGCGATAAAGTCGATGACTTCATCTGGCACCTGCGCTGGCGCGGCCACGAAATCATCAAAAACCGGGTGGCTAAATACGGCATCCAGTGCGACCTCAAACACGGTCACCTGCACGCCGCCTACAAACCCAGCCATATGGACGAGTTGCAGTCCGACTACGACGAAGCCGTGCGGCGCGGCATGGGCGACGATGTGCAGATGATCAGCGCCGCCGACATGCCCAGCTATCTGGCCACCGACATCTACCACGGCGCCCTGCACAACAAACGCAACATGCACCTGCACTCCTTGAACCTCTGTATCGGTGAGGCCAAGGCGGCAGCCAGCCTCGGCGCGCTGATTTTCGAGAACTCGCCGGTAGTCGAAATCATCCACAGCGACACGCCGGTGGTAGTCACCGAGCACGGCCGGATTACCGCCAACTCGGTGATTCTGGCCGGCAACGCCTATCACAAGCTGGAGAAGAGCAAGCTGGGCGGCATGATCTTCCCGGCCTCCGGCGGCATAGTCACCACCAAACCGCTGGGCGCCGATCTGGCCGCCAGCCTCAACCCCCATGACCTGGCCGTATACGACTGCCGCTTCGTGCTCGACTACTACCGCATGACCGCCGACAAGCGCCTGCTGTTCGGTGGTGGCACCAACTACTCGGGCCGCGACTCACGGGACATCGCCGCCGAACTGCGCCCGGCCATCGAACACACCTTCCCGCAACTCAAGGGCGTGGAGATCGAGTTCCAGTGGAGCGGCATGATGGGCATCGTCATCAACCGCATCCCGCAGCTAGGCAAACTGTCGAAAAACGTCTGGTACGCCCAGGGCTACTCGGGCCATGGCGTGGCCACCACCCACATAGTCGGTGAAATCATGGCCAATGCCGTGAGCGGCTCGATGGAGAAATTCGACACCTTCGCCGGCGTCAGCCACATCCGCCTGCCGGTCGGCGCATGGCTGGGCAACCAGATGATGGCGGTCGGCATGTGGTACTACCAACTGCTTGAACGCCTGCGTTAAGCACTGCGAAAGTCCTTAGGGCAGGGGCGTGCGATTGACAGCCAATAGTTGGGCTTGAGTCGCGCACCCGGCCGCAGGCGCGGCTCAGACCGCGCGCAAACCTGAGCAGCGCGTCTGTGGGTTTTTCAGCAACCCGCTACGCGATGGCATGACAAAAGCGCCGATGCTGGTTACCATGCCCCGCGCTTATAACCCCGTGCAGTCTCCCTGCACTCGCGTATGTCCCAGTAGCTCAATTGGATAGAGCATCCCCCTCCTAAGGGGAAGGTTGGTGGTTCGACCCCACTCTGGGACACCATATAAATCAATGGCTTACATGATTTTATGGTTTGTATTATCTGTTCGGGCTAGCACCAGGCCGATGCTGAACTCGAAAAATTCATATACCCGCAGCGAAAGGCTATCCCCTTAAAGTCGTTTTTTTTCGCCTCAAATGCCCTCTGCTCTTTCTTCTGTAGCGTAAAGGCTAAAGTCCCCCGTTTCGCGTCAATCTGAGGGCTCTTTATACGACGCTGATCCAATTGCTATCACGTCAGGGGCAGAGCATCTTCTTGCCTGCACCGCAGTTTTGCGTGTCATGTACCGCTGCCGACTGCATGCGCACCGTTGCCTCTGCGGTCAGGACAAAGCCCTTGCGCTTGCCGCAGATGGCGGCGTACTGATCCCATGACTGCTTGGAGTTTTCGCTGAAGCTGCCGCCGGATTGGCGCTGGTTGAATTTCGAGGCGCTGCTGAGCAGGTTTTCGACCATCGGCACTATCAGTTTGACGCAGTACTGCACGCGTATTTTCAGCAGGTTGGCATCTTGAATCGACACCGGGTTCTGTTGGGACGAGCGGTACATGAGGTTGTCATTGGGAATGGCTTGAGCGGTTTGGCCGCTGCTTAGCAGCCCGGCATGGGGCGTCTGCCAGGCGCTGAAGCTGTTGAGTGCCGGGCTGATGCGGGTGATCAGCACATAGTTGTCGACTTCCTCGGCGGTTTTGTCCATTCGCGTGGCCTCCGGGTACTGCGAAAACATCGGATACATGCCGCGCAGCAGGCCACGGCGCATGCTCTCGTATTGGGCGTTGTTGACCGCACCGAGGCGGGCCGCCTGGAAGGCCGCGTAGTTCAGACCGCTTTTTGCCGAGTAAATCAGCGTCGCTTGAAACGCCCCGAAGATCAGCAGAATCAACACCGGGATGATGATCAGGAACTCAACCATGGCCTGCCCACGATCCTGCGGGCTACTCGGTGCTGGCTGGGGCGTGCTCATCGAACACCTCGATCAGTTGCTCGGCGCGCTCCAGGGCCGCGCGTGCCTTGGGGTTTTTCTTGTCCAGATAGCGGCGCGCCTCCATGGCGGTCAGGGTCAGTTCCTGCGCTTGTAGCTGCATCAGGTTGTACCAGGCACCGGCGTGTTGCGGGTCGCGCAACAAGGCTTCGCGATAGGTCTGGATCGCCAGAGCATGATTGCCTTCGCGCGCCAGGCTA
>JAIERD010000120.1 GCA_019747155.1 Pseudomonadaceae bacterium | reverse complement strand
GGGTGGCGCTGCGGCTGAAGGCCGGCGTGTTGCTAGGGTAGCTATCCAGCGGCTGGCTGCTCGTTTGGCCGCCGGCCAGTTCGGCCAGGGTCAGGCGACAGGCGCGTTCGGCCAGCGCGGTAATGGTCAGCAGCGGATTAACCCCCAGCGAGCTGGGAATGATCGAGCCATCCAGCACTTGCAGGCTGGCGTGCACGTTGCCGTCGCTGCGAAACAGCTGGCCACGGTCGTTGACCACGCCGTCCTGCACGCTGTCGGCCATCCGGCAGCCGCCCAGTGGATGCACGGTGATCCAGCCGGCGGGTGCGGTTGGGCCGCTCAGCACCTGGGCGATTTCATCGGGCAATAGCCCTGAGACCGGGTTGGGCAAAAACTCGCCGCCGAGCTGTTTGATACTGGCCATGCGCTGGCGATGCAACTGCGGCGCGGGGTCGGCGGCGTTGGCGGGCCAGCTCCAGTTCAGCCAGGCGCCGCAGTTGGCCAGGGTCGCGCTGCCTGCGGCAGAGTCGTGGCCCATGCCCAGCAGGGCCAGGCTACGGGCGATAACCTCGGGTTGCACAGCCAGCGGATCGCTGCCGCGTTTGCCGCGCAAGCCAAAGCGGGCCAGTTGCGGCAAGACCCCGAGGATGCTGAGCAGCTCATTGGCCAGCGGCGCCAGCAGGCCGGGAATCCCACCGTCTTCGATAATGGTGCTCTGCCTGTGATCATCGCGATGCTGAAAGCGAATCACCGCGCTGATGGTTGGCCCGCAGGCGGATTTTGGGGCGTTGCTCGGGGTGGCGACACTGCTGCTACCGATGCCGTTGGCGGTTTGCGGTAGATCATAGGCTGCGCACAGATCATCGCCGTTGGCGGAAATCCCCTGGCCGAGCCAGGCATTGGCCAGGTCCAGGCCTTGGGCGTGGGAGCGCAGCAATATCTCGCTGGAGCCAAAGGTGCCAGCGGCCAGAATCACCCGCCCGCAAGGTATTACAAATTCGTAATTGGCCAGCTCCTTCGCGCCATTTTGCTGCAGCGCTTGCCACTGCGCGCGCTCGCTGGTGCGCACGCAATGCAGCCGCCACGGCCGCTCGGGCTGGCTGGGAACGTGCTCGATAAAGAGCACGCTGACGTGGGTAAACAGCTGGGCGCCGGCTTGCCGGGCGCGCGGCAGATAGGTTTTGTCCAGGCTTAACTTGGCCTGCTGGTTACAGCCCGACACACAATTGCCGCAACTGATACAGGCCGCGCGCGGGCCGAGGTCTTGGTTGGGGTCGGTGCGAAACTCAATTGCCAGGGGCACGTCTTCGGTGCTGACGCTGAGCTCGGCGCTGGCAAACTGCTGCGCCGCCGCCTGGCCAATGTCGTGCAAGCGTTGGTATTTTGCCGTTTGCTGCGGCACGCAGGCCGGGCTGGCGGTTTGCATCTGTGGCGACTGAATCTCCAGGCCGAGGTAGGCCTGCTGAAAGTCTTCAGCCAGCTTGCTGTGGCGAATCGCCGCCGGCCATTGGGCTTGCTCGAACACCCGCGCATCCGGGCGCAAGGCCACCGCCGCGTTGATCAGGCTGCCACCGCCCAAGCCATTGCCGACCAGCGCGCTGGCGTTAGTGCCGAGGCGAAAATCAAACAGCGCATCTTCGTTGCCCAGGGCATTGGCGCCGCCATTGACGCTGGACTCGGCGCGAATAAACGCGCCGGTTTGGCTGAGGTCGGTGGGGAAGTCGCCGGCCAGGTATTCGCCGCCGCGCTCCAGTAAAGCCACGCTCAGGCCGTGCTCGGCAAAGCGCAGGGCCGCCACGGCGCCGCCATAACCTGAGCCAACCACCACCACGTCGGGTGAATAAGGCGCGCTGGCTGATTGGCACTGGGCGATCAGTTGTTCGACGTCTTTAGATAACCAAAGCATGCTGCGGACCTCCTTGTTCGGCGTGATGGGGGCGGTTGCCAGCCTATTGCCGCTTGGCGCGCTGGCTGTCGAGGGCGTTGGGAGCGGGGCCGGGCGGCGCAGGCAAATTGGCAGAAAACGGATTGTTCGCCAACCGCCATGCCTCAAAGTCGGCAATCTGCATGGGTTTGGCGGCGAACCAGCCTTGCGCGTAGTCGCAGCCGAGGGCGCAGAGCAGCGCCCACTCGGCGGCGGTTTCGGCGCCTTCCCCGACCAGACTCAAACCCAGCCGATGGCCCAGGTCGATGGTTGATTCGAGCAAGGCTGCGCCCTCGCTGTTGGGCTGAACGTTGTGAATAAAAGAGCGGTCAATTTTCAGCTCTTCGGCGGGCATTTTTTGCAGGTAGGCGAGGGATGAGTAACCGGTGCCAAAGTCATCAATCGACAACGAAAAGCCCATCTGATGCAGCGCATCCATCACCGCCAGGGCGGCGGCGGGGTCTTGCATGGCGGCGCTTTCGGTGACCTCCAGGCGGATGTCGGCGGGATTTGCGCCACTGTTTTGCAGCATCTGCTGCAGGCTGCTGACGAAGCTGTTTTCGGCCAGATCGAAGGCCGATAAATTGACCGAGATTTGCAGCGGTCGTCCCTGCCGGCGCCAGAGCACCGTGAGGCACATGGCCTCGGCCAGCATCCAGTGGGTTAGCAGGGTAATGCGCCCGGTTTTTTCCGCAAAGGGCACAAAGTCGCCGGGTGGAATCGTGCCGCGCTTGGGGTGATGCCAGCGCACCAGGGCTTCGGCGCAGGTTACCGCGCCATCGCGCAGGCGCACCTTGGGTTGCAGGTAAACCCGCAGCTCGTTTTGCTCAACCGCCCGCTTAAGCTCGGAAAGCAGGCCGAGATCGGCGCGCTGGCTGCTCTCCAGCTCGGCGTGATACTCGACCCAGGTTTTGTGCTGCGAGCGGGCCACGTCCAGAGCCACTTCGGCGTTGCGCAGCAGTAGCGTCATGTCCAGCGCGCTGCTGAGCGGCCGTGCGATGCCAGCGGCCAAGGCAATGTCGACGGTTTGGCTGTCGACCTCGGTGGGGCGATTAAAGCTTTGGCTGATTTGCCGGCGCAGCTGTTCAAGGTCCTCGGTTTGCGGGTAGAGCAGGCAAAATTGATCGGCATGCATGCGCCCGGCACGCGCGCCTGGATACTGCGCGGCCAGGCGACGAAGGCGGCGCCCAGTTTCGATCAGAATTTGGTCGCCAAGCGCCACGCCGAGGGTTTCATTGATGGCCTTGAAACGTTCGATATTAAGCATCAGGGCGCAGGGATGGCCGCCTTGGTCGATCAGGCGCTGGCCGTGCTGGCGAATCCCTTCGCGGTTATTCAGCCGCGTGAGTGGGTCGAAGCAGGCCAGTCGCGCGGTTTCTTGTTGCAAGCGCAGCGTCTGATCGGCCAGTCCGTAGCAAAAGGCTGCCGGTAAGGTCAGGGTGCGAATGATGTCGAGGCCCGAGCCAATTGCCAAGGCGCTGGGCATCGGCTGTTTGAGCAGCAGGTTGTAGGTCAGAAACGTCAGCCAATACAGGCTGATTGGCAGCATGCCGACGAGCAATATGCCGCAGCCGCGTTCGCCTTGCCGCCAGCCGCGCCAGTTACCGGAAAGGAGGATGGCAAAGTGCAGTGGCAACAGCATGAACACCGCGCTCGCCACTGCGTCCGGGCTGCTAAAGCCGACGGGGATCAGCGCGGCAAAAATGCCGGCAATGCCGTAGGCGACGTAGCTGGTGCGCGGGCTATGTCGGCTAAAGCGCCCAAAACGCAGATTGAGTAATACCGCCAGCATGGCGTTGAGGCACTGGAATGACAACGCATCGAGCAGCCATGGCGCCGGGCTGTCGATGGCGAATGGCAAACCACTTTTGGCAAATACGGTTAATGCCTGGCTGCTGGCGTACAGCGCATAGATGGCATAGCTGCCGTTGCGTAATGCCAGGCCGAAAAACCCCGCCATGATGGCGCTGGCGGCCAGCAGCACGGCGATCGCCAGGTTGAGCAGGTCGGCGCGCTGCTCTTGGCGCATGCTGGCGGCCGGTGCGACGGACTCAACTTGCAGTACGTGAGCCAGCCCCGGCAGAGGCCGGGTGCCGGCGGTGAGCGTTAGCTGCGCATAGAGCGGCAAGTGCAGCTCTGCGGGCGGAATAAAAATCGCCCGCTGACCGCTGACCAGGGCATTGCTGTTGGCGCCCATGCGCTGCGCGCGACCAAGGGTGCGCCCCTGGGCATCCAGCAGGCGCAGATCGACGCGCTGGATATTCAGGTTGGCAAAGGATAGCCAGCTGGTTTCTTGCTGCTCTGTCGCCTTGGGCAGTTGATTGATGCGAATCCAGCATTGATCTTGTTGTTGCGCCACCGGCACCTGGCCATCGTCGGCGGGCAGCCAGTTAGGGTTACTGGCCAGCAGGCCAGCAAAGCTCAATTCGCCTTGGCAGCTATAGGCCACTGCCAAGGGGGCCGCCGCCAGTTGTTGCGCGCCGCCACCGATGGTCAGTAAGCAAAACAGGCAAAACCGCCAAAGTCGTTGGCTCATTGCTGTCCCTGTGCAGGCATGCCGCTTTACCGCTAGCGCAGGCGCCGGCGGCACTGATAAGGGCGTGAGTCGATGGGTTCGATACGCACTAAACCCAGTAAAGCGCAGCCAATCATGGGCTGTCGGCAAATCTGCCGGCTAAGTGGATTTTGCCGATGTGCGGCGCGGTTCTAATTCCGTCAGGTTCTCAGACTGAACAACGCGTGAGTGCGGCGCTGGAGCCGGCGGCTAGATTGGTGGACAATTGGTTATTATTTAGCCGTCACGAGTAAGTCTGATGATGTTGTTGCGTAGTTACCGCCTGCTGTTGCTGAGCATGGTGCTGGGCGTGGCCGGTTGCAGCCTGCTGCCGCAGGCGCCGCTGTACCAGCTGGACGCCGGTACGTTGAAGGCGCCGAGTGCGCGCACCGGTGTGGTGCTGTTACTGGAGCCGCTGGCGCTGGCGCAGTACCTGCAACGTGAGGTTATCTTGCAGCGTCAAGCCGATGGCAGCCTGACCGAGACGGATGCGCATTGGGCCGGCAGCTTGCAGGAGGACATTGATCATTTGCTGCAGCGCCAGCTCGCCTCGCGGTTACACACGCCCTATGTGCTTGCGGCGGCAAGCAGCGGTCTGCCGGCGGATATGCAGTTGATCGTGAGTATCAGCCGCCTGGATTCCGGCCCGCAGCAGCCGGCTGTGCTGCACGCGCAGTGGCGCCTGCTGGATAAAAATGGCCAGCTGCGTGAGCAGCGTTTACTGCAACTGGAACAGGCGCATAACGACAGTTTGACCAGTCAGGTGCAGGCGCAAAGCCGCTTATTGCAGCAATTGGCCGAGCAGTTGGCCGTGGATGTCAGCGAGTTCAGTCGCCAGCCGGCCGCCAGTGCCTCGGGTAATCGAACTGCGCCACCCGCGCCGCGCAAGCCGGCGCTCACCCCCAAACCGCCAGCCGCGCCAGTGACCGGCGCTGCCGAGGTTTATCGGTTCTGACGGTTCTGAGTTAGAGCCGGTTAGGGTTGGGCTTTGGCGCCGTGTTTGCGCGTTAGTTACCGCTCCCGCAGTGCCGGCTAGGATTGGAACTTGGCGTCGTGCATGCGCGCCATTTGCCGTTCCAGCAACGCCGGATAAGGGTCGAGCAAGCGCTCGACGCAGCAGGCGCCTTCTGGGCTGGCAATCGAACGAATCCGAGCCCGTTGGCGCAGCAGTGGATCGTCAGCAATCTGCCGGGTCACCAGCAACAGATTGCGGCTGTGTTGCGACAGTGCCAGGGCATCCTGGGCGGTGTCGCTGAGCAGCAAATCGCCTTGGCTGACATTGCTTAGATCGTCGCCTTGAGTCAGGCCAAACTGTAATTGCAGGGTAATACCGCTGTCGGCCACCTCGATTTGCAAGGCATGACCGAGGGCGCGCATCAGCTCGCCCGAGCAAATGGCATGGGTCAGGTAGTCGGCGCCGCTGCTGCGTTGGTGGAACAGCATCAAGCTGCTGCCATCGCTCAGGGTGTGCAACTGGCCCTGATAGAGCGCGGCAGTTTGCTCAAGACAGGTGCGATAGCGCTGCAGCAGGTCGAGCAGGCGCGAGCGGGGCAGGCGCCGCAGTTGTTCTTGGGCGCCGAGCTGGATCGACAGCACCGCGCTGGCATGGGCGGCTTGTGCTGCCGCTGCGGGCTCTGGCGCGGCCAGTGATGTTGGCAGCGGTGCGGGCTGCTGGTCGTGCTCTAGCTCGTCGTGTAGGTCGTCGCGTAGATCGGCAAACGGATCGTCGTCTTCGACGGCGCTGAGTCGCTGGCTGCCGGGCGGGTCAAAATCCTCGTCGCTGTCAAACTGCGGATCGCGCAGGTCATGCACGGCAAAGCCGCCGGCAGGTTGGTCGTCCTCAACCTCGTCGGCAAAGGGATCAAGCGGATCAAATGAGCCTTCGTCGTCTTCGTCCACGTCAATATCGCGATAAGCCGGGACGGCGCTGGTGGGCGCTTTGGCCGGCACCAGGCGATGTTGTAACTGGCGGGCCAGGTCACCGATTTCGTCTTGGCGCCCAGAGCCGGGGGCCGGGTCATCGGGGTCGCGCAGCCAGACTCGTAGCTCCAGCAGTGGGATGGAAATATGCCGCCCCAGGCGCAGGCTCAAGCTGAGTGTCAGCGCCAGCAAGATCAGGCTCAGCAACCCCATGCTTTGCAAGCTAATGGTCATCGGTTGCTGGAATTGCTCAGTGTCCAAACTAATGCGCAGGTGCCCGGCGATCACTTCTTGAAAGGTGATCGGCGTCGAATACAGGCCTTCGGTCTCACCGAGCAGCCCTTGCTTGGGCCGCGAACCGGCTTCAGCGAGGATGCGGTTATCCACGCTGTAGATGGCCGCGTGGGACACCAGCGGGTTCTTCACCAGGTTATTAAGCAGCACGTTGAGGCTGAGAATGTCGTTGGAAACCAGCAACTCGGTGGCCGAAGCGGCGGTTTGCACGATCAGGCTCTGGCCCAGGGCATCCGCCTGTTGCTGCATCGCCTGCTTGAATTGCATGCCCATTACCCAGGTGTAAATCACCAGCGCCAGCGCCACTAACAGCAGGCTGTGGCTGGCAATGCGCAAGGCTAAGGGCACGCGCCGCTGGCGCAGGGCATGAAAAATCAGCAGAAAGAAATTATCGGGTTTGACGGATTCGGGCCGGTTCACGGGGCTCGGCTCTTCTTGACTGGAATTGGCGCGCAGTATAACGAGCAGGGCTGGATGGGCAAAGCCTTGTGCTGGGCGCAAGTGTGGGCAAAGTCCAGTTGCACGAGGAATATCGCCTGACTTACGCGAAATCAGGCTTGGAGTGCGGATTTACAAGCCGTAAACTTCGCCTCCTTGTCGGTTTTGCCGTGTTTGCGCTGTGCTCGCAACCCGCTGAAATCGGCGCTTAGACTGTTTTTTTCTGCTGCGGAGAGCCGAGCTTGCGCGAAATCGTCCTGATTAATATCACTGGGGAAGATCGTCCGGGGCTGACGGCGGCAATTACCGGGGTGCTCGCCCAAGGCGGGGTGAATATCCTCGACATTGGCCAGGCGGTGATTCATGACACCCTGTCGTTCGGCATTCTGGTTGAGATTCCGGCCACTGAGCAGGCCTCCTCGGTGCTTAAGGACCTGCTGTTTACCGCCTATAAGCTCGATCAACAGGTGCGCTTCACCCCGGTAGCCGAAGCCGACTACCAGCAATGGGTCGCGGTGCAGGGCAAGCCCCGGCACATCGTCACCCTGCTGACGCGCAAGGTCACGGCCGAGCAGTTGCAGCGGGTCAGCTCGATTACCGCCAAGTACGGCTTGAATATCGACCATATTGATCGCTTGTCGGGGCGCATGCCGCTGGATACCCCGGCCGATCAAGGCAAGGGCTGTATTGAGTTTTCGGTGCGTGGCGAGCCGGCCGATCAGCAGGCCTTGCGTGCCGAGTTCTTGAGCGTGGCGCAGGAGCTGAATGTCGATATCGCCTTTCAGCGCGACTCGCTGTTTCGCCGTAATCGACGTTTGGCGGTGTTCGACATGGACTCGACCCTGATTGAGGCCGAGGTCATCGATGAGCTGGCCAAGGCGGCCGGGGTTGGCGAGCAGGTGGCGGCCATTACTGAGCGGGCGATGCTCGGCGAACTGGATTTTCGCGCTAGTTTCAAAGAGCGTCTGGCGCTGCTCAAAGGTTTGCCGGAGTCGACGCTGGCCAGTGTCGGCGCCGGTTTGCGGCTGACCGAGGGCGCCGAAACGCTGTTCGCCGAACTCAAGCGGCTGGGTTACAAGACCGCGATTTTGTCTGGCGGCTTTAGCTATTTTGCCAAGCAGCTACAGACCAAGCTGGGCATCGATTATGTGTTTGCCAATGAGCTGCAAATTGTCGATGGCAAGCTGACCGGGGTGGCCGTCGAACCGATCGTCGATGCCCAGCGCAAGGCCGACTTGCTGCGTGAGTTGGCCGAGCGCGAAGGCTTGCGCCTGGAGCAAACGATTGCCGTCGGCGATGGCGCCAATGACTTGCCGATGCTGGCGCTGGCCGGTCTGGGCGTGGCCTTTCGCGCCAAGCCACTGGTTAAGCAGTCGGCCAAGCAGGCGATTTCCACCCTGGGGCTGGATGGGATTCTGTACCTGTTGGGCTTTCGTGATCGCGACGGTAACGACTAGTCAGGTGCTGCGGCACAAATCTTTAGGCATGAAAAAGGCGATCCGAGGATCGCCTTTTTTGTCTACGCGTTTTACTCGTCGCCGGCCGAGAAGTCGTAATCCATCGACTGGGTCGGGCCTTGCAGGTAGTAACCCTGGATGTAGTTGACCCCGGCCTGCCAAAGCGTAGACAGCACGCTGGCGCTTTCGACGAAGGGCACTATGGTCAGCTTGGCTTGCGCGTGCAGGCTGGCCAGCAGGGTTTTCAGCGCTTCTTGGTTGTCGGCACCGGACAAATCTTGCGAGAACGAGCCATCTACCTTCACAAAGTCGATGCTCAGGTGCTTCAAGGTATTGAACGGATTTAACGAGCAACCAAATTGGCTCAGGGCTACTTTACAGTGCAGCTCGTTAAGACCTTGGGTCAGGGTTTTCGCCTGCTTGAGGTAGGCGATGGCATCTGGCTCGCTAATTTGAAAGATCAGTGCATCCGAGGGCAGGCGTGCGGCTTTCAGCGCCACGCTCAGCCACGGCAGAATGGTTTGATCTTGCAGGCTGGCGCTCGACAGGTTGACGAACAAGCGGGTGCTATGGCCTTTGCTGCGGTGCTGGGCGAGCAGTTTGATCGAGTTGAGGATCACCCAGCGATCAATTTTCTCGGCCAGGCCGGCATCTATCGCGGCGCGCAGGAACTCGTGTGGTGGAACTTCTTCACCTTGCGGGTTAAGCAGGCGCAGCAGCACTTCGTAGTGCTCGTGACTGTCGCCGCGCAGGCTGATAATCGGCTGGAACAGCAAGCGGAAACTGTTGTTCTCCAGTGCTTGTTGCAGCATCGCCACCACGCTGCCACGGCTGGCGGCGGCGGCCAGTTCGTCGGCGGGGTTGAACAGTTTCAGCGTGTTGCCGCTGGTGAGCTCGTCGGCGCAACGGTGCGCACGATCAATCACATCCTGGCCGCGTGGGGTCTTTTCATTCACCCCGGCAGCGCCGATCGACAGGCTGGTTTGCAAGGTCCGGCCGTTAATTTCAAACAGGTGGCTTTCGGTCTTCTTCAGTAGTTCGCTGAGGCTGGCCTGGCTTTGCTCTGGGGTTTGCCCGGGCAGCAGTACGGTAAACACATCGTCGCCGAAACGGGCCAGTTGCGCGTTGCTGCCAAAGTGCGCGCTAAGCAAGTGGGCTAGGTCGGTCAGCAGCAAGTCGATGCCGGCCAAGCCCGCCTCGGCCAGCAGCGTGGCGTAACGATCGACACGGATGTAGGCGACGCAGGCTGCTTGTCCGGCATTCACCGCGCGCTCGGCGGCTGCGTCGATCAGCTCGATAAAGTGGCTGCGGTTGTGCAGGCCGGTCACCAGGTCTTGGCTGCTGATTTCGCGCAGCCGTTGTTCCAGCTCGGCATTACCGGTTTCGGCGCGGATAACCACTTGAATGCACGGCTCGCCGGCGTAGGTGGCGGGCGAGAAGCCCATGCGCGCCTGAAACGACTGGCCGGTTTCTTTGATGCCGGTGCAGGCCAGTTCGGCGTTGCCTTCGGCGTTTTGGTAGTTCTTCAGGAAGTCTTTGAAATTGCTCTGATCGCAGCTGGCGATCAGGTCAATCATGGGGATGCCTTCCAGCTCTTCGCCATCTTCGTAGCAGAACATCTCAAGGTAGGCGCGGTTGGCGTAGATGTGCATGCCTTCGTGCACATAGGTAATGGCATCGACCGAGCTGTCGAGTAGCAGTTGGCAGCGCTTCTCCGCTTCGCGCAGTGCTACTTCGGCAACGCGGCGGGCGCGACGCTCTTCAAGGTTGGCCAACTCGCGATTGGCCACCAGCATCAGGCGTTCATCTTCGCCTTGCGGCAAGGCATCTTGGGCGCCCAAGGCCAGCGCCTCGGTGATGGCGTCGGAGTCATTGCCGTCGGTGAGCTGAATAAAGGGAATGTCTTTGGCTTGGCGGCGAATCGCGGTGATCGCCTCGTTCGGGTCGAGGTTGTCGCTGTGGGGGGCGGCAATCAGCAGATCCCAGCTTTGCGCCAAGGCCTGTGCCAGGTCATCGCTGGAGACCAAACGATGCACGCGGGTGGCGCGTCCGGAGTTGCGAAACAGGCTAACTAGGCGCTCGGCCTCGTTCTGCGAGTCTTCAAGAATGAGCAGTCGTATCGTTTTTTTTTTCAATGGCCATGGTCAGTTCTTGGCTGCGCCAAACGGACGCAAAAAGGCGATAAAAGGTAAATTTCCGGCAATCTACAGCGACTTCCAGAGTGAGTCAAAGTCTTCCTCCCCGGCTTTTGCTTGGCTTCCTGGAGCTGTGACGGGCTTCCCTGGTGGGCTCTCGGCAAGCTCTACGCTGCGGAATTCAAACTGGGTGAAGCTGCCGGTGCTGGTTTGTTTGCGGCTGAGCACGGCGCGTTGTTCGTTGCCATTTAGGTTGATCAGCACCTTGTTGCCTTCCTGGAAGGGTAGGCGCGGGGTAATCAAGGTGGCGGGCCGAGAAATAGCGGCAATCGCCGGCAATAACAGGGCGCGTAAGAACTGGCTGTGTTGCTCGGTTTTGCGCATTAATTGCAGGCCGCAGGGCTGCGCGAAAGGGGCGACCAGCTCAATCCCCATTTGGGTGCCACCGCCGCGTACCTGGCGAATCCAGCGCACCACGGCAACACTCCAGGCTTGATTGGGGCTGTCTTGCAGGCCAAGAATTTCGCCGGCCTGTAATTGCCCTGGAACTTCCTTTGGCCACGACAAACAGTAGCCGCCGGGGCTGTGGTTGACGATCGACAGGGTAAAGGTTGGGTAGAGTTCGGCTGCGTCGTCGGCTTGGCCGTGCTCTGATTTGGCGGCGTCCTGAGCCTGGTAGACGATCTCCTCCATCGGCAGGCCGGGCTCCCAGTGGGTGATGCGTTGCGCATCAAAGGCGCCACCCCAAATGTCCGTGCCCTTGTCGGCCGTATGAGCGGCAAACTTTACGGCTTGGGCTGGTTTTTTCAGCACTTCGTTAAAGCTGGTTTGCCCGGCAATAAAGTAATGCACGGCGCTCATGCCAATACTCAGCGTCAGGCTGCCTTGGCCGTTGCTACGCGCAAAAGTACGCTCGGAAATATCGCCCCAGGCGGCGCTGAGGTGTTGCAGTACATCGAGGCTAAAACCGTCAGGCACTTGCAGTCGAGATTGTCCGCGGCTTTCGGCAGGCAATAACAGGTATTCCTTGATTGCATCGGCCAGCGGTTGCGAGTCAATGCCGAGCAATTTGCTCAGATCACCGGCCGGGAATAGCGACTTGTAGCGCGGCGGGCCATCAACCAGTGGCGCGATGGCGAACAGACTGGAAGGCTGGCTGGCCGGTTGCAGCTTGACCAGTGCGCACCAGGGTTCCAGTGCTTCGGCGATTCGAGCAATACCGCTCTGGCGCATTTGATTGCAGCGCGCGCAGCCCAAGAGCAAGGCCACCAGATAGGTTTGCTCAAGGCTCAGGCTGGGGTTGACCGCCTGCTTGGATTGCTCGTCGCGGACACTCAGGCGTTGTAACTGTTGACTGCAGCCAATTTGATATAGCTGGTGCAGCTCCAGCCAAAGACCTTCAGGTACCGGGCAGTACAGCTGGCTGGCGCGAATCAGTGAGCCGCAAAGACTGTGGCTGGCACGCTGCAAGGCGGTCACCAAACGCTGCAAAGGTTCACGGGCGGTGCTGCCCACCTCTTGGACGACAATCAATTTATAGCCGATGGCTAAATGGTTTTGCAGCGCCTGGCACAGGTTGGCGACTTTGCGCGGGCGTTCATCCAGCACTATTGCTTGATTGAGGAAGTGCCGCTCAAGGTGGTTGCAGACGTAATACACTTCCGGGCGCAGCAACTCCAGCAACTGTAGGCGGGTGTCGGCGCTACAGGCCAGTTGGTTAAGTTCGACCAGAGCTTGGTAGAGCAAGCGCGCCATTTCGCCAAGATTGGCCTTCGGCAAGCCGGCGACCCAGCGCTTTAATTCGCGCGGGCTCGGATCGCAAAAAGTAAGGCTTTGCTGGTGCGGCGTGGGTACGCGTAACAGCAAGTGCGGGCTCTGTTTATCCATGTAGCTGCAGTGCTCCACCGCCGCCGCGGGCGTGCTGTTATTAGTTTGGGCTTGAGCGAACTTTAGCAGTATCTGGTGGCGCGCGCTGCCTATCGCAGGCTTGGTGGAGCAGTATCGGGTTTAGTTTTGCTCCGGCACTGCTTGTAGTCGTTGAGCAGTAAAATCTGCTTGGCCGCGATTAGGCGTGACTGGCGCCGAGACGTTGACCCATGCGTACCGGGCTGCCGGCGCCAAGTTCTGCGGCCCACTGCACTTGCTCTGGACCAAACAATACGATGGCAGTGGAGCCGAGTTTGAAGCGGCCCAGTTCGGCGCCTTTGGCCAGTTCAATAGGGGCGCGAGCGGCGGCATCGTAACGACTGGTTTTCAGTTCGCGCTTGGGTGGTGTAACTAACCCGGCCCAGACCGTTTCGATTGAGGCGACGATCATCGCACCGACCAATACCACCGCCATTGGCCCGCGCTCAGTGTCAAAAATGCACACTGCGCGCTCGTTGCGGGCGAACAGTTCCGGGACGTTTTCGGCGGTGGTTTGATTGACTGAAAACAACCGGCCAGGAACATAGACCATTTCGCGCAGGGTGCCGGCCAGTGGCATGTGCACGCGGTGATAGTCCTTGGGCGACAGGTAAATGGTGGCAAATTCGCCGCCCATAAATTCCGCCGCGCGCGCGCTGTCACCGCCCAGCAGTTCGAGAACGCTAAAGCTGTGGCCTTTGGCTTGGAAGATCCGCCCGTGCTCGATTTTGCCCAGTTGGCTCACCGCACCGTCGGCCGGGCTGAGTACCGCGCCGGCGCTGTTGTCGAGCGGCCGGGCGCCGTCTTTCAGAGCGCGGGTGAAGAAGGCATTGAAGTGCTCATAGGCATCCAACTGCTCGACTGCGGCCTCGCTCATGTCAACTTGGTATTGTTTGGCGAACCAATTGATCAGGCGGCTCTTAAACCAAGTGGCGCGGCATTCTGCGGCGTAGCCAATCAGCCGTGACAGCAGATGATGGGGTAGCAGGTACTGGCTGAGGATGAACAGGCGCTGTTGCATTGTGGCTCCTTTAAAGCTGTTGAAAAAATCTGGCTGACGCCGGGTTTAGAGTTCGACTGGGGTGTCGGGGTGGTTGCCCCATTCGCCCCAGGAGCCGGCGTAGGCTTTGACTCGTGGGTAGCCCAGCGATTTGGCGATCAGGTAAGTAAGGCCTGAGCGGTGGTGGGTTTGGCAGTGGGTGATGAGTTCTTTGTCCGGGCTAATGCCCAGCTCCAGCAGAACTTGCGCAATGTCGCTGCGAATTCGCAGGTTGCGTGCCGGGTCCATGGCCAGCGTCCAGTCGAGGTTGACTGCGCCGGGGATGTGCCCAGCCTTGGCGGCGAGGGCTTTTGCACCGCTGTATTCGCCGGCGGAGCGGGCATCCCAGATGGCCAGATCGGCGGCCCCCAAGCGACTTTGCAGGTATTCACGGCTGGCAGTGGGGGCTTGCTGTATGTGCAGGCTCAGCGCGGGGTCGTGCTTGGTTGGAATGCTGCAAGACAGCTCGCGCTGATCGGCTAGCCACGCTAACAAACCGCCATTGAGGTAGTGGTAATTGTGGTGGCCGATGACATCGAGTAGCCAGATAAAACGCCCGGCCCAGCCGCCGCCTTCGTCGTCATAGACCACATACACCGCATCCGGATTATGTCCCAACTCGCTGAACAGGGCTTCCAGCTGTGCGTGCGCCGGCAGCAAGCC
>JAIERD010000511.1 GCA_019747155.1 Pseudomonadaceae bacterium | reverse complement strand
CAGCCCCTGGCTCAATTGGGGCGACCACCAGGCCGTGCTCTGGGACCTGAGCAACAGTCAGATCTATCTGTTTGGCCTGACCCTTTGGCCGCAAGATTTCATCCTGCTCTCGGCGCTGCTGATTATCGCCGCCTTCGGCCTGTTCTTTGTCACCGTACTAGCCGGCCGCGTCTGGTGCGGCTACACCTGCCCGCAAAGCGTCTGGACCTGGCTGTTTATGTGGGTGGAAAAAACTGTCGAAGGTGAGCGCAACCAGCGCATCAAGCTGGCCGCCGCGCCTTGGTCGCTAAATAAACTCTGGCGGCGCAGCGCCAAGCACGTCCTCTGGCTGGCCGCGAGCCTGGCCACGGCGCTGACCTTCGTCGGCTACCTGACGCCGATCCGCCCATTGGCCGCCGAGCTGCTCAGCTCCAATCTGGCCCTCAGCAGCGGTTTTTGGCTGGTGTTTTTTACCAGCCTGACCTACTTGAATGCCGGCTGGATGCGCGAGCAGGTGTGCCTGCACATGTGCCCTTACGCGCGGTTTCAGAGCGTGATGTTTGACCACAACACCCTCAACGTCGCCTACGACAGCCGCCGTGGCGAGGGCCGTGGCTCACGCAAAAAAGGCGCCGACTATCAGGCCGAAGGGCTCGGCGATTGCCTCGATTGCAGCCTCTGCGTGCAGGTCTGCCCGACCGGTATCGACATCCGCGACGGCCTGCAACTGGCCTGCATCAGTTGCGGCGCCTGCATCGATGCCTGCGACAGCGTGATGGACAAAATGGACTACCCCCGTGGCCTGGTGCGCTACGCCAGTGAAAACAGCTTGGCCGGCGGCAAAACCCAGCTGCTGCGCCCGCGCCTGCTCGGCTACGCAGCCACGTTGCTGCTGATGCTCGGCGCCTTCATCTGGGCGCTGGAGACCCGCAGCTTGGTGTCGCTGGACGTGGCCAAGGACCGCAGCATGTTTCGCGAAAACTCCTTGGGGCAGATCGAGAATATCTACAGCCTGAAAGTCATCAACAAAACCCAGCAAGCCCATCGCTATACCGTCGCCCTGGCCGACTCGGCGCACTTAGCGTTGCAGGGCACCCGCGAACTGCAACTGGCCCCCGGCGAGATGCGCAGCCTGGCGGTGAGCGTGGTGCTGATCGGCGAGCCGGCAGCCAGCACACCCGAGCCGATCAGCTTCCGCTTAACCGACCGCGACGAGCCAAGCAGCAGCGTCAGCACCGCCAGCACCTTTGTCGCACCACAGCAGCGCTAGAGATCGCATGCAGGCTAATCAGCCAGTACAGTGTCCGCCTCTAGCACAGTGTTTGATGAGCTCCGAGCGGATGAAACGTTACGAACAATTTGCCGAGCAGATTGCCGCGCTGATTCGCAGCGGGGTGCTGGCGCCCGGCGAAAAAGCTCCTTCGGTGCGCCAGGCCAGCCGCACTTACGGCGTCAGCCCGTCGACGGTTTTCCAGGCCTACTATCTGTTGGAAGATCGCGGGCTGATTCAGGCCCGGCCGCGCTCGGGCTACTTCGTCCGCGCGCAGGCCCAACGGCCGCTGCCAGAACCGCAACTGAGCAACCGCCAGGCGCAAACCAGTGAGGTGGATGTCAGCGAACTGGTGTTTTCGGTGCTCGGCTCGCTGAAAGACCCAAGCACCATACCGTTCGGCTCGGCCTTCCCCAGCCCTGAGCTGT
The DNA here is from genome assembly GCA_019747155.1 of Pseudomonadaceae bacterium. Taxonomy (GTDB): domain Bacteria; phylum Pseudomonadota; class Gammaproteobacteria; order Pseudomonadales; family Pseudomonadaceae; genus Aquipseudomonas. The sequence goes on along the minus strand of JAIERD010000511.1, from coordinate 12,540 downwards.
TTCCACTGGCGCGCCTGGCCCGCTCTATGGCCCACGGCCTGCGCGACATGCCGGCCCATGCGGTGATTGCCGACATGACTGAAGGCAATCCCAACCTGCGCCGGCAGATCGCCCTGCGCTATATGCTCAGTGGCGTACACCTGGCCCAGCAGGAGCTGGTGATCACCAACGGCGCCATGGAGGCGCTGAACCTGTGCCTGCAGTGCGTCACCCAACCGGGCGATCTGGTGGCCATCGAAGCACCGGCGTTTTATGCCTGCTTGCAGGTGCTGGAGCGACTGAAACTCAAGGCGGTGGAGATTCCCGTGCACCCGCGCGAGGGCATCGATCTGGACTGCCTGGCCGACAGCCTTGAGCGCCTGCCAATCAAGGCCTGCTGGTTTATGAGCAGCCTGCAAAACCCGCTGGGCGCGAGCATGAGCGAGGCGAAAAAACAGGCGCTTTATGAACTGCTCCAGCAGCACCAACTGCCCTTGATCGAGGACGATGTTTACGCCGAACTCTATTACGGCAGCCAGCCGCCCAAGCCGGTGAAGAGCTTTGATCGCGACGGCCTGGTGATGCACTGCGGCTCGTTCTCCAAGTGTCTGGCGCCGGGCTACCGGGTCGGTTGGGTGGCCGGCGGGCGCTATGCCGAGCGGATCAGCCGACTCAAACTGATGACCACCATCTCGCCGTCGGTGCCGGCGCAAGCGGCGCTGGCCGACTACCTGCAGCACGGTGGCTACGACCGCCACCTGCGCAAACTGCGGCACTGCCTGGAAACCCAGCAAGACGCGATGCTGGCCTCGGCGGCGCGCTACTTCCCGGCCGACAGCCGCGTCACGCGCCCCAGTGGCGGCTACTTTCTGTGGTTTGAGTTCCCCGCCCAGGTGGATTCGCTGCAACTGTTTCAACTGGCACTGGCGCAGGGCATCAGCCTCGCCCCCGGACCGATCTTCTCGGCCACCCGGCGCTTCGGCAACTGCGCCCGGCTCAATTACGGCCACCCCTGGAACGAGCAAAACGAGCAAGCCATGCAAGTGCTCGGGCGCATTATTGCCTCGTTCTAACCGGCCATACCCGGGGGTTTATTGCGCCGCAGGCAAGAGTCTGTTGCGCGCGATGACTATTGCCCAACTGCCCGGCCAAGAGCAAAAATCCTTCGAATAGCGGCCCTGCTGCTGCACCCGCCAGCGCCCACAATTGCGACAGCAGTTCACGTTTTACCCGGCAAAAAAATGTGGCGTCGGTCACATTTACGGGGCTATCGTTACTCCATTATTTTTTTGAGATTTGTCCATGTCACGCCCAACCACACTGCGCACGCCCAGCCTGCTTACCGGCGATGTGGCGAGCAAACGCGAAGAGATTCTCGGCTATTTCCTGGCCACCTTTGCCCGCTATGAGCAATTGTTCGAACTGCTGGCCGATGACCGTGGCTTCTTGCAAAAATCGATCAACCTGCGCCATCCGCTGATCTTTTATCTCGGCCATACCGCGACCTTCTTCATCAACAAACTGCTGTTGGCGCGACTGATCAGCGAGCGGATTAACCCGCGCTTCGAGTCGATCTTTGCCGTGGGCGTCGATGAAATGAGCTGGGACGACCTCAACGAGGCCAACTACGACTGGCCCAGCGTGGCGGCCGTGCGCGACTACCGCCAGCAAGTGCGCGAGGTGGTCAGCCAGGTGATTCGCACGGCGCCACTGAGCTTGCCGATTGATGCCCAGAACCCCTGGTGGGCGATTCTGATGGGCATCGAACACGAGCTGATCCACCTGGAAACCTCCTCGGTGCTGATCCGCCAACACCCGCTGGAGCTGGTGCGGACTCATCCGCAGTGGCGGCCCTGGCCGAGCACGGCGCAAACTCAGGCCCCGCTGAACCAACTGCTGCCGGTACCGGCCGGCGTGGTGCAATTGGGCAAAGCCAACAGCGATGACCTCTACGGCTGGGACAACGAGTACGGCCAGCACCGCGCCGAGGTGGCGGCTTTTAGCGCCAGCCAGTTATTAGTCAGCAACCAGGAGTTTTTGCAGTTCGTCGCCGACAACGGCTACAGCGAGCCGCGCTGGTGGGACGCCGAAGGCCTGGCTTGGCGTGACTATGCCCAGGCTCACTGGCCGACGTTCTGGCGCCACGGCGACAGCGGCTGGCGCTTGCGGCTGCTCAGCGAAGAGATCGCCATGCCCTGGGACTGGCCGGTGGAGGTCAACTACCTTGAGGCCAAAGCCTTCTGCAACTGGAAGGCCGCGCAGCTTAACCAGCCGGTGCGACTGCCCAGCGAAGACCAGTGGCAGCGCCTCTACCAGCACACTGGCGTGAGCGATGAGCGCACTCCTGAGCGCGCCAATGCCAATATCCAGCTCGACCACTATGCCTCGCCCTGCCCGGTTGATCGGTTCAAACACGGCGAGTTTTATGACGTGCGTGGCAATGTCTGGCAGTGGAGCGAGACGCCGACCTACCCCTTCGATGGCTTTGCGGTGCTGCCGATCTACGACGACTTCAGCACGCCGACCTTCGATCAGCGGCACAACCTGTTCCAGGGCGGCTCGTGGATCTCCTGCGGCAATCAATCGCTGCGCAGCGCCCGTTACGCCTTTCGCCGGCATTTTTTCCAGCACGCCGGTTTCCGTTACATAGTCGCCGAGAGCCCCGCCATGATTCCCGCGTCCAATTACGAACACGACAAGTTGCTCAGCGAATATGCCGAGTTTCATTACGGCGACTGCTACTTCGGCGTGCCAAATTTCTCCCGCGCCCTGGCGCAATTGGCCATCCAGGCCATGGCTGAACAGCCCGCATTAAAAGCTCTGGACCTGGGCTGCGCCACAGGGCGGGCCAGTTTCGAACTGGCCAAACACTTCAACGCTGTCACCGGCATCGACTTCTCCGCACGTTTTATCGGCCAAGGGGTGCAGCTGGCTGAAACCGGGCAGATTCGCTACACCCGCTGCGAAGAAGGCGAGCTGGTCAGCTACCAGACCCGCCGCCTCGACGAGCTGGGGCTGGATCAGGTACGGGATAAGGTCGAGTTTTTCCAGGGCGACGCCTGTAACCTGAAACCGCAGTTCAGTGGCTACGATTTGATCCTGGCGGCCAACCTGATTGATCGCCTCTACGATCCCGCGCAGTTTTTGGCGGCTGTGCATGAGCGGCTCAATCTAGGCGGCATCTTGCTGCTGGCCTCGCCCTACACCTGGCTGACCGAGCACACCCCGCGCGAGGCCTGGCTGGGCGGCTTCAAAAAAGACGGGGAGAATTTCAGCACCCTCGACGGGCTCAAGGCCATCCTCGGACAACATTTCCAACTGCTGGCAACGCCGCAAGAAGTGCCCTTTGTAATCCGCGAAACCCGCCACAAGTTTCAGCACAGCTTGTCTGAGGTCAGTCTTTGGCGGCGGATCAGCTGAGGCTATTTATACCCAAGGGTGAAGAGCGATTTCGTAGGCGGTACTCGCCGAAGGCAGTACGCCACTGGTTGGCGGCCACCAAGAGTGGCGGACTGTTCGCTGCGCTCCTGAGTCCACCCTATGTCCGCCCTACGCCCCTACTCGTGCAACAGTGTCTTACTTCTGTTGTCTGACGGATTGGCGACTAGGCTCACCAGCCTGAATCCTTTCCCCAAGTCCGCTGATCACTCGCGGCCAGATCGAGACAACACTTATGAAATGGATTTCGCAACAGCTCCTGCGCGGCTGCCTGCTTGGCAGCTCCCTGTCGCTACTGTCTGCTCTGGCCATCAGCGCCCAAGCCGCCGATAGTCAGTCCCTCACCCGATCCATTAGCTCCCTGGGTGACGCCCAGGTGCTGGGGGTCGCCGATACCAACAACACCCAATCCTGGCGCGCGATTCCCTACGCGGCGCCGCCGGTGGGGGCTCTGCGCTGGCGGGCTCCGCGCAATCCGGCGAGCTGGAGCGGCGTTCGTAACGCCAGCCAGTTCTCCAGCATCTGTTCGCAGCTGGGGAGCTACTTCGGTGCGCCGAATCCCAGTACCTTCGGTCAGCCCATAGGTTCGGAGGACTGCCTGTACCTCAATGTCTGGCGGCCGAAGAGCACGGCAAGCAACCTGCCGGTGTTGTTCTGGATTCACGGCGGCTCCAACCTCAAGGGCGCCGCTTCCGAGCTGCTCTACAACGGCGCCAATTTCGCCCGTAACGCCAACGCCATCGTGGTGTCGGTGAACTACCGGGTTGGCAGCCTGGGCTGGCTGTACAACAGCGCTCTACACGATGGCGATGCCCTGGATAACTCCGGCAACTTCCTTACCCTGGACCTAATCAAGAGCCTGGAGTGGGTGCGCGACAATATCAGCCAGTTCGGCGGCAATCCCAATAGCGTCACCATTGCCGGGCAGTCGGCCGGTTGCATCAATGCCTGGGGCCTGCTGCAGTCGCCGCTGGCCGATACCTTGGTCGATCGCATGATCTGCATGTCGGGCCTGCCCAATGCCTACCCGACGGCACTGGGTCAGCTGCAGTCCAACGCCATGCTTGACCAGTTGCTGATCGAGAAGGGCTACGCCAGCGACAAGCAGCAGGCGGCCGCGTTCCGCCAAGAGCAAAGCGCCAGCTGGATTCGCGCCTTTCTGCGTGGCCTGCCGGCGGCCGACATAGTGCGCCACACGCCGTCGCCAGTGGTGATGGGCCACTTTACCGACGGCACCGTGATCCCCTGGGACGGTTACGCCGATCTGGTCCTTGGCGGCTACAACCAAGTGCCGATGATCCTGGGCACCACTAAGGATGAGGGCAGCTATTTCGCCGGCGAGCTGCAGAGCTATTTCAAACCGGATCACGCGCAGATGTGGGATATGGTCAACAACCAGAACCCGGCCAACTTGAGCATCACCGATGTGGTCAAGCCGGAGCTCTACCCGAGCTTCCGTCCGGCGCATCGCGCCCTCAGCCTGGGCATCGACCTGGCGGTGGACAATATCTGCCGCTATTTGCGTCTGCTGCAGGGCAATATCTACCGCTACAACTTCGACTGGGACGATGCTCCGGCGCCCTGGAAGGAAGCATTTGGTGCGGTGCACGGCATCGATATCCCGTTTATGTTCGGCAACTTCCCCGTGGCGCCGCAGCAGGACCTGATGCGTTTTATCAGTAGCAGCGCCAACCAGAGTCAGCGTACGGCGCTGTCCGCTACGTTCACCAAGTACCTGGCCCAATTTATGCGCACCGGCAACCCGAACAAGGAGTTCGACGGCTTGCCCGACTGGCCTGACTGGTCGAATTTCTGGATTTTTCAGAAGCGTCTGGTGCTGGATAACACTGTGAGCAGCAGTGCGCGCAACCTCTGGCGGTCGGACGTCGACGATGCGCTGGATGAGCTGGATACCGACGATAGGCAAAAGGTGCAGGAGGCCATGAGCGGCCAACAGATGCCGTTGGAGGACGCCGACGTCAGCGACTAGGTGGCTACGATTTGATCCTGGCGGCGGATTAGCTAAAGCGCTAACCCGCCCAAGCAGCTCCAGCAGAGCAAAAAAAACGGCCCATGCAGGCCGTTTTTTAGTTTCGGGATCAGCGCTTTTTTTAGCCCAACATCGGCACATGCCGTGGTTGGCTAGCCACCCGCGCTAGCCAGGCGCGAACGGCCGGATATGCAGTCAGATCAAAACCGCCCTCATCGGCCACATGGCTGTAGGCATACAGGGTGATATCGGCAATCGAGTAATGCTCACCGACCAGATAAGGCGTGCGCGTCAGCTGCTGTTCCATCACCTTGAAGGCCTTATAACCACGCACATGGCACTCCTGATACTCGCTCATGCGCTCGGCCGGCAGGCCTTGATACAGCTGGATAAAGCGCGCCACCGCCACATAGGGCTCATGGCTGTACTGCTCGAAGAACTGCCACTGCAACACCTGAGTACGCAGCCGAGGCTCGCTGGGCAAAAACGCCGTGCCGTCGGCCAGAAAATTCAGAATCGCGTTGGACTCCCACAAGCAGGTGCCATCGTCCAGTTCCAGCACCGGGATCTTGCCGTTCGGGTTCTTGGCCAGGAAGGCTTCGCTCTGGGTATCACCCTTGAGGATATCCATCGCCACCCATTGATACTCAATGCCGAGCAATTCCAGCATCAGTTTGATCTTGTAGCAGTTGCCCGAACGGTAATCGCCGTAAACCTTGTACATAACAGCCTCCTTAATCAGCTTGTTTGGCCCCAACTCACGCCAGCTTATCGGCCTGAGCCTGCTTGATAACCGCAGCCAGTCGTTTAAGACCTTCGTTTAGGCGTTCTGGTGCCACATGGCTGAAATTAAGTCGCAAATAACCAGGATGTTGGTCTGGATCGACAAAAAACGGCTCGCCCGGCATAAAGGCCACGTTTTGCGCCAGGGCCGGTTTGAGCAGGGTGCGGGTGTCCAGTGGCTGCTTCAAGGTCAGCCAAAAAAACAGCCCGCCTTGCGGGATCTGCCACTCGGCCAGTTCGGCAAAATGCTCCAACAAAGCCATTTGCATGGCGTCGCGGCGCAGCCGGTAAAAATCGCGCAACTCGGCCAGATGACCACGGTATTTCTCACTGCCCAGCCATTGCAGGGCCTGCCATTGGCCAATGCGATTGGTGTGCAGATCAGCCGACTGCTTCAAACGCAGCAGGTGCGGATAGAGGTCCGGGGTGGCAATCAAAAAACCCACCCGCAGACCCGGCAACAGGGTCTTGGAGACGGTGCCGGTGTAGATCCAGCTGGCGCTTTTTAGCCGGCTGACAATCGGCGTGGCGCTGCCCGCATCAAACACCAGTTCGCGGTACGGCTCGTCTTCGATCAGGGTGACGTTGAACTCATCCAGCAGCGCCGCGACCGCATCGCGTTTGGCCTCGCTGTAACGCACCGCCGAGGGGTTCTGGAAAGTTGGAATCAAGTAAGCGAAGGCCGGTTTGTGCTGCTCCAGCCGTGCGCGCAACTCAGTCAACTCAGGGCCATCGGCCTCCTGGGCGACGGTGATGCAGTCGGCACCAAATAACTGAAACGCTTGCAGGGCGGCCAAGTAAGTCGGCGCTTCGAGCAGCACTTCGGTGCCCGGATCGATAAACAGCTTGGCGGCCAGATCCAGGGTTTGCTGCGAGCCGCTAACGATCAACACCTGGTTGGCATCGCAGGGCACGCCCAAGGCACGGGCTTCAGCTGCAATCGCCTCACGCAATGCCGGCTCGCCTTCACTCATGCCGTATTGGCCCATGCTGGTCGGCATATCCGCCCACTCGACTTTCGGCAGCATGGCCTCGGCCGGTAAGCCACCGGCGAATGACATCACTTCCGGGCGCTGGGCGGCGGCCAGAATTTCACGAATCAAAGAGCTTTTCAGGCGGGAAACACGTTCGGAGAAGGCCATACAAATCACCGGTGGCAAAGACGCAATAAATTAAGTCAAACTGATTGACCGAAATTACTCCAGCCACAGTAGATACGTCAACATGCTTGACCTGAAAAGCACGGCCACTCAGCAGGCCGCCATGGAAGCTTTCTTCTTCGGCTACCAGGCCTTTACCGCCAAGCCCGACGAGATGCTGGCGCGCCGTGGTTTAAGCCGGGTGCACCACCGCATCCTGTTCTTTATTGCCTGCTATCCGGGGCTGAGCATGAAGGAGCTGTTGGCCGCCCTGGGCGTGAGCAAACAGGCCTTGAATATCCCGCTGCGCCAGCTGATGGAAATGCAGTTGGTCGAAAGCCAACCCGCCGCCGATGACAAACGCAAACGCCTGCTCGGCTTAACCCGCGAAGGCGCCAAGCTGGAACAAGCGCTGCGCCGCGAACAGGCAAAATTGCTGCAGCGGATATTCACCGACGCCGGTGAAGCGGCCGTAAATGGCTGGCTGGCAGTCAATCAGGCGCTGGGCAAAACTCGCCAACCTACGGCCGCTGACGAGTAACAGGCCGTTGAAAAACTACTGCGCTCGGCTATGCGGCGTTGAAATCAGCCTCAAAATGCTCATGTACTACTCGTACACTGCGCTTTTTCGGCTGATTTCGCCTTGCCTAGCCGTCGCTCGCTACATTTTTCAACGGCCTGTTAAGCCAGCACAGCAAGTGTACGGCTGCAGTTAGCCGCGCAAAAAACTGTACGGGCGATCAACTCAGTCGCTGTACCGCGACGCCTTAGCGCTTCCCGCATAGCCTAAAGGCCATTGCTGGAGCGACCTATATGACGACTGAATTACTGCTGGCCTTTATCGCCTTTGCCTTTGTTACCTCGGTAACGCCAGGGCCTAACAATATGATGCTGCTGGCCAGCGGGATTAACTTCGGCCTGCGCCGCAGCCTGCCGCATTTGCTCGGTATCAGCCTGGGGATGCTGGTGATGGTCAGCGCCATCGGCTTTGGTCTGGGTGAGTTATTAAAACTCTTTCCGCCGCTCTACAACGTGCTGCGCTACGGCGGCGCCGCCTACTTGCTGTACCTGAGCTGGAAAATCGCCACCGCCGGCGCGCCACAGGACAACGGTGAAAACAGCGGCTCGCCGATGAGTTTTATCCAGGCGGTGGCGTTTCAGTGGATCAATCCCAAGGCTTGGATCATGTCCATCGCCGCCATCAGCACCTATGCCCCGGCGCAACCTTTAGCGACGCAGATTTTGTTGATCGCCGGCCTGTTTGCGCTGATCAACTACCCCACCTGCTCGCTGTGGATATTGGCCGGCAGCCTGCTGCGCCGTGCCTTGCAAAACCCGCGCAGGCTACGGCAGTTCAATTATGTGATGGCGCTGATGCTGGTACTGTCGCTCTACCCCATATTGCTACCGCCACCAGGAGTGGTTTGATGCCCCGGATACGCCTGCCGCGCTTCCTCGCCGACAGTTCAGTCGCCGCCCTGGTCGCCGGCTTCATTGCCATGCTCACCGGCCACACCAGCGGCCTGGTGCTGATTTTCCAGGCCGGCCAAGCCGCCGGCCTCGACAGCGGGCTGATCACCTCGTGGATCTGGGCACTTTCGCTGGGCATGGCCGTGTGCACCATCGGCCTGTCGCTGCATTATCGGGCACCGATTGTGGTGGCCTGGTCGACGCCCGGCGCCGCCCTGCTGATCAGCAGCCTGCCGGGAGTGAGCTTCAACGAGGCAATCGGCGCTTATCTGGTCTGTGCCCTGCTGCTGACCCTGGTCGGCCTGACCGGCAGTTTCGAGCGTTTGATGCGCCATCTGCCCGCCTCCCTGGCCAGTGCGCTATTGGCGGGGATTTTGTTTCGGATCGCCAGCGCCATCTTCCCTGCCGCCCAACAGCAACTGCCCTTAGTGCTAGCGATGCTGTTCAGTTACCTGCTGCTCAAGCGCTGGCAGCCGCGCTATGCGGTGCTCGCGGCCTTGTTGGTCGGCAGCCTGCTGGCTTACAACCTGGGCTTGCTCGATCTGTCCAGCGTGCCGCTGAGCTTGGCGCTGCCGCAGTGGACTACACCGAGCTTTAGCCTCAACGCCGTCATCAGCATCGGCTTGCCGTTGTTTGTAGTGGCGATGGCCTCGCAGAACATCCCCGGCCTGGCCGTGCTGCGCGCCGATGGCTATAACGTGCCGGCCTCGCCCTTGCTCAGCGTCACCGGCGGCGCCTCCTTACTGCTGGCGCCCTTCGGTGCCCACGGGGTCAATCTGGCCGCCATCACCGCCGCGATCTGCACCGGCGCGCATGCTCACGAAGACCCGCGCAAACGCTACACAGCGGCCATCTGGTGCGGTGTGTTCTATGCCCTGGCCGGTGTGTTTGGGGCCAGCCTGGTGGCGCTGTTCGCCGCCCTGCCCACCGCGCTACTGCTGTCGGTGGCGGCCATCGCGCTGCTCGGTTCGATCGGCAATGGCCTGAGCGCCGCCCTGCACAATCCGCGCGAGCGCGAGGCGGCGCTGTTGACCTTTATGGTCAGCGCCTCGGGCATCAGCTTCTACGGTATTGGCTCGGCGTTCTGGGGATTGCTGGCCGGGCTATTGACCTTGCTGATCGTCAATGCCGGCCGCGATAACTAAGGCTATGTCTGCATAAGTGGTTACGCTAGGCGGTGGCTCTTGGTATGAGGCGCTTCAACCACTCATGCAGACATGGCCATAAGCAAGCCCATCACGCCGGGCTGAGCGCCAGCTCGCGACCATGCACGCGATTGACCAGCCAGCCAAATACTGCGGCGGTGAAGAACATGATAAAGCCGTACAGCGCCGCCGGGATGGCCATGGTTGGGTTGTTCAGCAGCGCCGGGCTCAGCGCCAAGGCGATCGCCAGGGTGCCGTTGTGGATGCCGATTTCCATGCCGATGGCGATTGACTGGCGCAGGCTGAGTTTCATCAGGCGCGGCACCCAATAACCGACCGCCAAGCTGATAAGGTTAAACACCAGTGCCGCCAAGCCGACTTGCGGGGCGTACTCGACCACTGTGGCCCAGTCCTTGGCGATGGCCAACACTATGATCAGCAGCAAAAACAACGCGGAGATAATCTTTACCGGCTTGTCCATGAGTGCGGCGAAGCCCGGCAACTGGCGCTTGATCAACATACCGATGGCCACCGGCCCCAGCACTATGGCAAACACCTGCAAGACCTTGGCGAACTGCAGTTGGATGGCCTGATCGGCGGCCATAAAGTGATTGAGCGAGAGGTTAACGATCAGCGGCATGGTCAGGATCGCAATCACCGAATTCACCGCCGTCAGGGTGATATTCAGCGCCACATCGCCATGCGCCAAGTGGCTGTACAGGTTGGCGCTGGTGCCACCCGGCGAGGCCGCCAGCAGCATCAAACCGACCGCCAGAGCCGGTGCCAGACCGAAACCTGTGGCGATAAAAAAGCAGATCACCGGCAACAGCAGCAACTGGCACACCAGCCCCACCAGCACCGGTTTTGGAAACTGCACCACCCGGGCAAAGTCGGCCAGACTCAGCGACAACCCCAAGCCGAGCATGATGATGCCCAGCGCCAAGGGGAGAAAAATAACTAACAGGGGATCAGCGGTCATTATTGTTATTTCCTTTATTAAGACTGCAGCGATTGTGCCGGGCCGCTACCACATCCACCAGTGACCCTGCCGGCCAAGCCGATCTCTATTGGCCACAAAAAAGGCGCCCTACAGACAGTCTGTATAGCGCCTTTTTTGTGGCTACCACCATTACATCGCGGTCACACCGCCATCAATCGCCAGCGCTTGGCCGGTGGTGAAGGCCGCGCCATCGCAGCACAGGTACATTACTGCGGCGGCAATTTCTTCGACCCGGCCGATGCGCCCAACCGGGTGCATGGAGGCGACGAACTCGCCTTTCTTCGGGTCGGCTTCATAGGCGCGGCGGAACATATCGGTGTCGATCACGGCCGGGCAGATGGCGTTGACGCGAATCTTCTTCTTGGCAAACTCGATGGCCGCCGATTTGGTCAGGCCGATCACCGCGTGCTTGGAGGCGCTGTAGATGCTCATCTTCGGCGCGGCGCCTAAGCCTGCGATCGAGGCGGTATTGACGATAGCGCCGCCACCCTGAGCCAGCAGCAGCGGCAACTGGTACTTCATGCACAGCCAGACGCCCTTGACGTTGACGCCCATGATGGCGTCGAACTCGGCCTCAGTGCCGTCGTTGAGCTTGCCCTTTTCGATCTCGATACCGGCATTGTTAAAGGCATAATCCAGCCGTCCGTAAGCCGCCACCGTCGCGGCCATCAAGGCCTGCACATCGGCGTCTTTGCTGACATCACAACGCACGAAGGTGGCTTCACCACCGGCCTGACGGATCAACTCGACCGTGGCCTCGCCGCCGGCGGCGTCAACATCCGAAACCACCACATTCAGCCCCTCGGCAGCGAAGGCCTGGGCGGTGGCGCGACCAATACCGGCAGCGGCGCCGGTGACCAGGGCAACCTGGCCGGAGAAACTCATGCTCATTCAACTGTCCTCTGCGGGAATGATTAACTGCCGGCAGTCTAGCCAGTGCGCAAGCAGCGAGGCAGCACTATCAAACCCCCGGTTGGCATCCTATGCAAAACGCTGATAAGCCAAGCGCAGCCAGCGGCGGCGCTGGCAACGTCCGCAAGAACGGCCGCCACAAGCATTGTCCGGCAGCAGATTTGCGCCTAAGGTGCTGGCCTCTCGCGCCCTCACGGATGATCGCCATGCCCCGCCTACTTTGCACTCTGGTGTTATTAGTCTGCAGCCTTAACTGCCGAGCAGCCGATCCCGCGCAGTTGGCCTTGGTGCTATATCCAGAGGCGGCGCAGTGGCTGCCCGCAAGCCAGTTAAAGCCCATGACTCCGACGCGTTTCAACGGCATCAAATGGCTGCTACGCAAACACTACCTTGAGCAGCCTCAATTAGTAGCCAATTTGGAGTCATCCGACTGTTCGTTCATAACCCGCACGCTGGACGAAGCCCAACCGGCTCAAAGCTTTTACCGCCAAGACATCAACGCCGATGGCGCACCAGACATCATCTACAACGGCACAGCCAATTGCCGTGAAGGCGCGCTTACGGTCATTTGGTACGGCGCCGCCAATGACCAATTTTCGAGCAAGGTTAGGGAGACGCTGATTTATTCGTCTCCTGCCACCCATCTTGGCACAATCCGCTGAAGTCCGCCGCACGAGTTGCCCA
>JAIERD010000090.1 GCA_019747155.1 Pseudomonadaceae bacterium | reverse complement strand
CCGCTGTTAAGGCGGTTGCTAAGCCTGCCGCCAAGCCAGCTGTCGCCAAGCCAGTTGCGGCCAAGCCCGCTGCTGCACCGGTAGTTGCAGCAGCGCCAGCAGTTGCTGCCGCACCTGCGAGCACTGCTACCCAGGCCTGATTAGTTCAGGCTGCACCAACGCCCGGCCTAGTGCCGGGCGTTTGCGTTTGGGCGAATTAAATTGCTTGGCGGCTGCTGCGGCTTAAGCTTTTAGATAGCGCTGCGCCAGTTGCTCGGCTGTATGTCGGGCGCCATCGACCAGGTGCGGTGCGACCAGCATCATCACTTGATAGACCACCAGGCGGTTTTCACCGCGGTTGCCAAGAATGCGCTGGTAGTCGAGTGAGAAGAGTAATGTCAGGCTGATTTGCTCGACCAGTTGGCCGAGCGCGAGGGTGTCGCTCTCGAGTTGTCCTTGGGCTTTCAGGCCCGCGAGTAACTCGGCCAAGGTGCGTTTCAGGGCGTTGAGCCAGTGGCGAATGCCGCGCGCCAGCTTGGGCAGTCGCCCGGCTAGGTTCGACAGGTCTTGGAACAGAAAGCGAAACAGCGCTAAGCGCTCGACAATCAAATTCAGGAACAGCCAGTAATCTTCCACGTCCAATTGGGCGTCAGCCGGCGGGTTGAGCAGTGGCGCCATTTCCGCCTGAAAACGCTCAAATAACTCCAGTACCAGCGGTTCTTTACCGTGGAAGTGGTAGTACAGATTGCCGGGGCTAATGCCGAGTTCGTTGGCGATTTGCAGGGTCGAAACATTCGGTTCGCCCTCCTGGTTGAACAGGCTCAGGGCACACTCAAGAATGCGGTCGCGGGTCTTCATCCAGTCTTCTTAGTGGTGGTGGTCGGAAGGCGCTGCGCTGGTTTTTGTGGTGCCAGCGCAGGTTGTGGTTAGCGCAAATGTACGTAGGTGCCGGGTGCCGCTTCCATCGGTGGGTAATTTTGATTGCCGAGGGTCCTCAAGGTTTCCCGGCGTTCACCGGAGCGTTGCTGAATCCATTCCAGCCAGGGCGTCCACCAGCTGCCTGCTACCTGCTGAGCATCCGCCCGCCAGTCCAGCGGTTCGTAACAGAGCGTGGGGTTTTCGTAATAGTTGGCTTTCGGGTTACTGGGCGGATTGAGAATGCTTTGGATATGGCCACTGTTGGACAGTAGAAAGCGTTTGTTGCCGCCCAGCAGTTGGGATGAGCGATACACCGCCCGCCAGGGGGTGATGTGGTCGTTGATGCCGCCAACGCTGAAACTGTCGATAGTGATTTTTTTCAGATCGATCGGGGTGCCGCAAACCTCCAAGCCGCCAGCGTGCTTGAGTGGATTGATTTTGAAGAAATCGAGAAAGTCACCGTGCAGCGCGGCTGGCAGCCGAGTGTTGTCGTTGTTCCAGTACAGGATGTCGAAGGCTGGCGGTTGCTTGCCGAGCAAGTAGTTGTTGACCCAGTAGTTCCAGACCAGATCATTGGGGCGCATCCAGGCAAACACCTTGGACATCTCTCGGCCATCGAGCACGCCGCGCTGAAAGGAGTGGCGCTTGGCCGCCTCCAGCGTTTGCTCGTCGGCAAACAACATGGCCGGGCTGTCAGTTTGGCTGTCCAGCAGGCTGACCAAATAGGTGCTGCTGTTAACTTTGCGCAATTGTTTTTTGGCTTGCAGGTGACCTTGCAAGGCAGCACTGGTAAGGCCGCCGGCACAGGCGCCGAGCAGGTTTACCGAAGGGCTGGCGCAAATCTCGCGGCACACATCGATGACTTGCTCCAGTGCTTGCACGTAGGTCGACAAGCCCCATTCGCGGTGCCGAGGATCGGGGTTGCGCCAGCTCAGCACAAAAACTTGCAGGCTGTTTTTTAGCGCGTACTGGACGAAGCTTTTTTCTGGGCTGAGATCGAAGATATAAAATTTGTTGATTTGAGGCGGCACGATCAGCAGCGGAATGGCGTGCTGTTTTTCGCTCATGGATTTGTATTGGATCAGCTCGACAAATTCGTTGCGAAACACCACCGCGCCCGGGGTGTTGGCCAGGTTGCGACCGACCTCAAAGGCTTGCTTGTTCACCTGTTTGGGCATGCCACCGTTGTGCAGCAAATCATCGGCGAGTTCACGCAGGCCTTTGCTCAGGCTGCTACCGCCGGTGTTAAACAGCTCTTTAACGGCCAGTGGATTAAGTGGGCTGTTGGAGGGGGCCAGCGCGTCGCTGAGCAGGGCGAGGATAAAACGCGACCGTTCGCGGTCATCGGCGGACAAGTTGCTTTGCTCTAGCCAGTCTTGTGTTTGCGCCTGCCAAGCCAGGTAGGCCTGCAAGCTGCGACTGTAGAGGGGGTTTTGCCGCCACGTTGGGTCGGCAAAGCGTGAATCCTTGGGGTCGGGTTGGTAAAGCCTGTCACCGAGCAGAACCCGCGTCAGTTTGGCGCCCAAGCTCAGTGCGTGACGTGCGCTATGCACTGGTTGGCGCAGGCCGTGGAAGGCCAGCATACGCAGCGTTGACGTGAGGTTTTTGCCGCGCAAACCGAGCATGGCATTTTGTACATTCATATACGCCAGCGGTGCGGGCAAGGCATCTGTTTCGGGTTTCTCTTGCATGGGGGCAACACTCCGTCGTCATACCGCCAAGAATCAAGCTGCAAGGCTTGTGCTTCTGAGCGTGCAACTGCTGCGTTGGCAGTTGCACGCGCGATCGACTTTGTTACACCTGCCTCGCTTGTCGGTCAAGTGCTTGCGCACCTTGCTGTGCTGCGCCGGTCAGGGAGTCGGTGAGATGCTTTGCTGTGGGTGCATCACCGCGCGTTGCCGTTCTTCTTGCAGGAACTTCATGATGATTGGCGCCACGGTTTCGGCGCGGGTGATCAAAAACAAATGGCCATCATCGAGTACATGCAGCTGCGAGTTGGGAATCCGCCAGGCGATCATGCGCATGTTGATCAGCGGGATCAGCGGGTCGTCGTCGCCGGCCAACACCAGTGTCGGTTGTTTGATCTTGTGCAGCCAATGAATGCTGGTCCAGCCCATGCCCGCGAATAACTGCCAGTAGTAGCCCAGCTTGCCCGAGGAGCGCACCTTGCTGGCAAACGACAGCGCCAAGGTCTTGTCGCGACGAAAGGCTCCGCCATAGATCTCCGGCGCAATGTGCGCGCCGTAGGACGGTTGGATATAGCGCCGCGGACTGGCCATCAGCATCAGCACTTTCGGCTTACCGGGGACCATCACTGCGCCCGCTGCGGTGGCGGCGAGGATCAGCTTTTTACAGCGCTCTGGATAGTCGTGGGCAAACTGCTGCGCCAAGGCTCCGCCCCATGACACGCCGATAACGCTGACTTGGCCATAGTCGAGGTAGTCGAGCATGCGCGCGGCCAGTTTGGCCAGGCCGGGGAAGCGGTACGGCGTGTTTGGAGTGGACGAACCGCCAACGCCGGGGACGTCAAAGGCAATAACTTCGAGGTCGGGATCGAGCGCCTGGACGAACGGGAAGATCAGCTCCAGGTTGGCGCCAATGCCGTTAAACACCAGCAGCGGAGTCAGGTGCGGTTTGCCCGGGCGCACGGCGGTACGGATGGTGTTGCCATCCAGGTCAATGGTGCGAAAAATAAATGCTTGCGACATAGCTGTGGCCCTAAAGGTTGTACTGCCGGGAGGTATTGCACAAAGCCCTCCCAGATTGGCGTAGACGGTCGCCGATGCCCTGCACGCGACGCAATCCCTACTGCACGATCAGGGTCTCTGGTGCGCCTTGCAGCGCGCCAGATGAATAAGCCTGTTGCCTAGCGCTCATGCACGTAGGTGCCGGGTGCTGCTTCACGTGGCGGGAAGGCTTTGTTGCCCAGCGTGGTCGGGGTTTTTTTCAGTTTGCCGGCGCGCTCGGCTTGCCAGGTTTGCCAATGCAGCCACCAGGAGTCGGCGTGCTTGGTGCCGCTGGCTTGCCAGGCTTTTGGATCGGCCGGCATCGAACTGTTGGTCATGTAGCGCGACTTTGGATTGCCCGGCGGATTCAGAATGCTCTGGATATGGCCGCTGCTCGACAGCACGAACTCACACTTGCCGCCGAACAGGTTGGCCGACTTGTAGCACGACTCCCATGGGGTGATATGGTCGGTGGTGCCGGCTACGCAGAACAGGTCGCAGGTAACTTGCTTGAGATCGACCGGGGTGCCGCAGACTTCCAGTGCGCCGGCGCGGGTCAGCGGGTTGTTCTTGAACATGTCGATAAATTCGCCATGCAAGGCCGCCGGCAGGCGTGTGGTGTCGTTGTTCCAGTGCAGGATGTCAAACACCGGCGGCTCGTTGCCGAGCAGGTAGTTATTGACCCAGTAGTTCCAGATCAGATCGTTCGGGCGCATCCAGGCAAATACCTTGGCCAGGTCCTTACCTTCGAGCACACCGGCCTGGTAGGAGCGGCGCTTGGCGCTCTCGAGGCTCTTCTCGTCGGCGAACAGCGAGATATCCGATTCCAGGCGGTTATCCAGCACGCTGACCAGTAAGGTCAGGGCATGCACCTTCTGCTCGCCAATGGCCGCATAGTGGCCCAGCAAGGAGGCGGTGGTCATGCCGCCAGAGCAGGCGCCGAGCATGTTCAGATCTTTGCTGCCGGTGATCGAACAGACTACGTCGATGGCTTCTTTGAGCGCTTCGATATAGGTCGACAGGCCCCACTCGCGCTGCGATTTGGTCGGGTTGCGCCAGCTGACCACAAAGGTTTGCAGCTGATTACGCACGCAAAAACGCGCCACGCTTTTTTCTGGCGACAGGTCGAATACGTAGAACTTATTGATTTGTGGCGGCACCACTAGCAATGGGCGTTCGTGCACTTGCTCGGTCGCAGGCTTGTATTGGATCAGCTCCAGCACGTCGTTGCGAAACACCACGGCGCCTTCGGTATTGGCCAGCGATTTGCCGACTTCAAACACCGACATATTGACCTGGCTGGGCATGCCGCCATTGTTGACTATGTCTTTGGCCAGGTTGCTCAAGCCATCCAGCAGGCTTTTGCCGCCGGTTTCGAAAAAACGTTTCACCGCCGCCGGGTTGGCCATGCTGTTGGTCGGCGCCATGGCATCGGTCAGCAGCTTGATCACGAAGTGGCCGCGATTGATGTCTTGCTCGGCCAGCTTGCTGTCTTCAATCCAATCGTGCAGCTCTTTGTTCCACGCCAGGTACGTCTGCATATAGCGTTTGTACAGCGGGTTTTGGCTCCAGGTCGGGTCGGCGAAGCGGCGGTCGCCGGCCTCGGGTTCCATCTGCGACTGACCGAGCAAGACGTTCTTCAGCGCCAGGCTGAACTGGGTCAGGTGTTTGGCACTGTGGATCGGTTGTTTGATGGCCTGCAGCATTACCGTGCGGGCAGCACTGAGAATATCTTTGCCGCGAATGCCAATCACCGGGTTTAGACCAAGCGTGTTATCCATCGCTTGGGTTTTTAGATCTTCGTTTGCTTTGTTGTCTTTATTGGTCATCTACAACACTCCATTGTCCTAGGCAGTACCTGTCGGGCAGCTGTGCGGCTAGGCGCGGACACAGGGCGAAAAACCGGATACTGATTGGGTTACCGGGCGGCGGAGTGAACTCCATGGGTCGCACTGCACTCAGTCTGCCTGAATGCATGAAACCTGCCAGCTCCTTGGTTACCCGAGTTAGCGCGATTGTGCAAGTTCGGCATTCTAGCGCCGACGTATGACAGATTATGCCTAAGGCAATTAGAAAACTCGCCCTAACTGCGGTTTAGAGCAGTAGCTTGACCACGGACTCATTGGGGTCGCGCGATTTTCCGGCGGCGCTTAGGGCGGCTAAATAATCCTGCCAGAGTTGTGTCTGTCGTTGCCCGAGGCCGTCGAGGTAGTCCCAGGTGAACAAGCCGCTGTCATGGCCGTCGTCGAAGCACAGTTTCAGTGCATATTGCCCGGCCGGTTCGATGCGGGTTAGGCCGACGCCGAGCTTGCCGGTTTGCAAGATGGGTTTACCGTGACCCTGGACTTCGGCGGAGGGTGAGTGGACCCGCAAAAACTCGGCCGGCAGTTGGTAAATATCGCCATTGGCGTATTTGAGGGTCAGGGTTTTCGAGGCTTTGTGCAGCTCGATCGCCGTAGGAATGCGCATTTTATCCTCCTGCTAAAAGTAGCAAGCCGCAGGCCTAGGGGCTGCGGCTGCTGATGTCGCTAAGTAAGTGCTGGTCGTTTAGAGGATATAGCGCGACAGGTCTTCGTCCTGCGCCAGTTCGCCGAGGTGGCTGTTGACGTAAGCGGCGTCGATTTGAATCGGGCTGCTGTGCTCATTGGCCAGCTCGCCAGCACCGAAAGACAGTTCTTCCAGCAGACGTTCGAGCAGGGTGTGCAAGCGCCGGGCGCCAATGTTTTCGGTTTTTTCGTTGACCTGCCAGGCAATCTCGGCGATGCGCTGAATACCGTCTGCGGCGAACTCGATGTGCAGCCCTTCGGTTTGCAGCAGCGCGCAGTATTGCTCGGTCAGCGAGGCGTGTGGTTCGCTGAGGATGCGCTCGAAGTCATTCGGGGTCAGGGCCTTGAGTTCAACCCTAATCGGCAGGCGGCCTTGCAGTTCTGGTACCAAGTCGCTCGGTTTGCTCAGGTGAAAGGCGCCTGAGGCAATAAACAGGATGTGGTCGGTTTTGACCATGCCCAGCTTGGTATTCACCGTGCAGCCTTCGATCAGCGGCAGCAAGTCGCGTTGCACACCTTCGCGGGATACATCGATGCCGCCGCTGTTGCCGCGTTTGGCGACCTTGTCGATTTCGTCAATAAACACGATGCCGTGCTGTTCGACTGCTTCCAGCGCTGCGGCTTTGAGCTCGTCTTCATTGACCAGTTGCGCGGCTTCTTCATCGCGGGCCAGTTTCAACGCATCTTTAACTTTGAGTTTGCGGCTCTTCTTTTTGCCTTTGCCCATGTTGGCAAACAGGCTTTGCAGTTGGTTGGTCATTTCCTCCATGCCCGGCGGCGACATGATTTCGACGCCGGCAGGGGTGTCTTCCAGTTCGATGTCGATTTCCTTGTCGTCGAGCTGGCCTTCACGCAGACGCTTGCGAAACAGCTGGCGGGTGTTGGAGTCCTCTTGGCGCACCGGTTCATCACCGAAGCCTGCGCGGGCCGGCGGCAACAGGGCGTCGAGGATGCGCTCTTCGGCGGCGTCTTCGGCGCGGAAACGAACTTTGACGATTTCTTGCTCGCGCATCATCTTGATCGCCGCATCGGCCAGGTCACGGATGATCGACTCGACGTCGCGGCCGACATAGCCGACTTCGGTGAACTTGGTGGCTTCCACCTTGATAAAGGGCGCGTTGGCCAGCTTGGCCAGGCGGCGGGCAATTTCGGTCTTGCCGACGCCGGTAGGGCCGATCATCAGGATGTTCTTTGGCGTCACTTCGGCGCGCAGTTCGGCCGGCAGCTGCATGCGCCGCCAGCGATTGCGCAGGGCGATGGCCACGGCGCGTTTGGCATCGTCCTGGCCGATGATATGGCGATTGAGTTCGTGGACGATTTCGCGGGGGGTCATAGGCATTTAAATTGCTCCGAGTAGGACCGCTAATCAGGTTGTTTTAAAGCGCAGTAGCTTTAAACGACCTGATCGACGCAGTCCTCTTCCTCAATGGTCAAATTCTGGTTGGTGAAAACACAGATGGAGCCGGCGATGTGCAGCGCGGTCTCGGTGATTTCACGGGCGGAAAGTTCGGTTTTCTGCAGCAGTGCCATGGCGGCGGCTTGGGCAAAACCTCCACCGGAGCCCATGGCGATCAGCCCGTGCTCGGGCTCCACCACATCGCCATTGCCGGTAATGATCAAGGAGGCATCTTTGTTGGCCACTGCCAGCATGGCTTCCAGGCGGCTCAGGGAGCGGTCGGTGCGCCATTCTTTGGCCAGCTCGACGGCGGCGCGCACTAGATGGCCCTGGTGTTTCTCCAGCTGGCCTTCGAAGCGCTCAAACAGAGTGAAG
The DNA here is from genome assembly GCA_019747155.1 of Pseudomonadaceae bacterium. Taxonomy (GTDB): domain Bacteria; phylum Pseudomonadota; class Gammaproteobacteria; order Pseudomonadales; family Pseudomonadaceae; genus Aquipseudomonas. The sequence continues at coordinate 6,255 of JAIERD010000090.1, read as the reverse complement.
GCGTCGGCGGTGGCGCCGGCAAAACCGGCCAGCACCTGGCCGTGATAGAGGCGGCGGACTTTTTTGGCATTGCCTTTCATCACGGTATTGCCAAGTGAAACCTGGCCGTCGCCGCCCATGACGACTTTGCCGTTGCGGCGCACTGAAACGATGGTGGTCAAGGGGAGCGTCTCCATGCAGCGGGGCGAAATGCCCTAATGCCAATTGATATGGGGACGCCGATTGACGGCTTCAAGCGTGGGCGCCACCGTCCGGCGGCCAAGGCTTGCTGGTCGCTGGACGGCAGCCTTAGTTGGACGGCCTGTTAGCGGCTCTGGCGTTGCTGTAACAGCAGATTGCTAAAGCCGCCGGCGGCCAGGGATTTTTGTGCCTGGGTGAGCTGCTCACGGCTGGCAAAGGGGCCGACCAGTACCCGGTACCAGGTTTCCTCGCGCACATTGCCCGACTCAACCTGCACGCTTTGGCCGAGCATGATGATTTGCGCGCGCACCTTGTCGGCGTCGGCCTGCTTGCGAAACGAGCCGGCCTGCAGGAAGAACTGCGTGCTCAGCGGCGCCTTGGCCAGGGTCGGCGGCGGTGTGACTGTTGTGGCAGGCGTGGCGCTAGCGGCTGGCAGTGGCGGCGGTGTTTGCCCGCTAAGCGCTGCCAGGGCGCGGGCGGCATCGGCCTTGGCCAGCTCTTCGGGGGTGAGGGCGGCCGGCGGTTTTTCTGCCGGTGCATCCATTGGCACTATCACCTCGGATTCCGGCAGTAGGGTGTAGAAGTCGTACTTGGGCTTGGCCGGCGTGGCACTCGGTGTCGGGCTATTGGCCTGTGGTTTTGCCGCTGGGTTATTGGCTGGGCGGGTGACCTCTTCTTTCACGCGCTTGACCTCGCTGCGACCCGGCTCAAGCTTCATCAGAAACACCACAAAAGCGCCGATCAGCAAGCCACACGCCAGCCACACCCAGCCGGGTATCGGCGGTTTGGCGGGAGCTTGGTAGCGGCTGGCGCCGCGTTTTGCGGCGGGTTTTTTGGCGGCCAAGTTACATCCGCTCCAAGGTTTGCAGGCCGAGCAGTTCGAGGCCTTGCTTAAGCGTGCGACCGCTCAGTGCGGCCAGGCGCAGGCGGCTTTGCTGGGTGGCGGCATCGGCGGCAGTGAGGATCGGGCAATGCTCGTAGAAGCTGGAGAACAGCCCGGCCAGCTCATACAGGTAGGTGCAAAGAATATGCGGGGTGCCCTTGTCGGCGACGTTATTCAGCACCTCGGCAAATTGCGCCAGCTTGCTTGCCAAGTCGATTTCTTGGGCTGCCTCGAGGCGGATCTGGCCCTCAAGGCTGCCATCCATCGAACGTTCCAGTTTGCGAAATACGCTGGCGACGCGGGTGTAGGCATACAGCAGGTAAGGCGCGGTGTTGCCCTCGAAACTCAGCATCTGTTCGAAGTTGAAGCTGTAGTCGCTGGAGCGGTGCTTGGACAGGTCGGCGTATTTGACCGCACCGATGCCGACGACGTGGCCGATTTGCCGCAACTCGGCGTCATCCAATTCAGGGTTTTTATCTTTGACCAGGCTGTAGGCGCGCTCTTCGGCCTCGTCCAGCAGGTCAATGAGTTTTACCGTGCCGCCGTCGCGGGTCTTGAACGGTCGGCCGTCGGCGCCATTCATGGTGCCAAAGCCCATGTGTTCCAGTTGCATGCCGGGGTGTACGAAGCCGGCGCGCCGCGCCACGTCGAAGACCATCTGAAAGTGCAGAGCCTGGCGCTGGTCGACAAAGTACAGGGCGCGGTCGGCCTTGAGCTGCTCACTGCGATAACGCATGGCGGCCAGGTCGGTGGTGGCGTACAGGTAACCGCCGCCGGCTTTTTGCACGATCACCGGCAGTGGATTGCCTTCGGCGTTTTTGAACTCGTCGATAAACACGCACTGGGCGCCGTTGCTTTCGCTGAGCAGGCCCTTGCTGTCGAGGGCGCTGACGATATCGGCCAACTGGTCGTTGTAGGCGCTCTCGCCCTTGACGTCGGCCGGGCTGAGCTTGGCACCCAGGCGGTCGTAGGCGTGCTGGCAGTGCGACAGGGAGATCTCGTTAAAACGGTTCCACAGGCGCAGGCAGTCGGCATCGTTGGCTTGCAGGGCAACCACCAGTTCGCGGGCGCGGTCGGCGAACTCCGGGCTGTCGTCGAAGCGTTTTTTCGAGGCGCGATAGAACTGCTCAAGATCGCTCAGCTCGCTGTCGGCAGCGCTGGGGTTTTCTTCCATATAGGCCAGCAACATGCCGAACTGGGTGCCCCAGTCGCCAACGTGGTTCTGGCGGATCACCGTGTCGCCGAGAAACTCCAGCACTCGCGCCACGCCGTCGCCGATGATGGTCGAGCGCAAGTGACCGACGTGCATCTCTTTGGCCAGGTTTGGCGAAGACAGGTCGACCACCACCCGCTGGGCCGGGCCGGCTTTGCGCACATTCAACTGGGCATCGGCCAGGGTGGCGTCAAGGCGCTGGGCCAGGCCTTGTTGGTCTTGATAGAAATTCAGAAAGCCCGGACCGGCGATTTCCACTTTGCTGATTTGCGGATCGGCCGGCAGCGCGGCAATCAGCTGCTCAGCCAGTTCGCGCGGCTTCAGGCCGGCGGGTTTGGCCAGCATCATGGCGATATTGCTGGCGAAGTCGCCGTGGGTTTTGTCCTTGGTGTTTTCCACCTGAATCGCCGGGCTCAGGCCTTGCGGCAGCACACCTGCGGTGGTCAGGCGCACGAGGGCTTGTTGGATTAGCTGGCGAATGGTGTCTTTCATGATCTGCTCTTCTGGCCGGCGGGCGGCGGCGCCTGGGCGCGGGATTAAAGCCGGGCATTATCAGCGCCCGAGGGGTGCAGCTTCAAGTTGTAAGCCGCAAGCGGCATGCAAAAGCCTGCCGATCCGCGCTTCTTGCAGCTTATGGCTTGCCGCTTGCTGCTTAAAATAGATCAATCGGATCGACATCCAGCGACCAGCGCACGGCCCGGCCGCTGGGCATTTGCTCCAAGGCCGGCAGCATGGCACTCAGCAGGCGGTGCAGGGGTGCGCGGGCGTTGGCTTGCAGCAGCAATTGCGCCCGATAACGCCCGGCGCGGCGCTCCATGGGTGCCGGAATCGGCCCAAGTAGCTCGATGCCGCCAATATTTAACTCGCCGAGCAGGTATTCGGCTTCGCCACAGGCCTGGTCGAGAAAATCTTCCGCTTGCCCGGGTTTATGGGCTTCCGCGCGCAGCAGCGCCAGGTGCGAGAAGGGCGGCAGACCGGTGCTGCGCCGCTCGCTCAGGGCCTGCTCGGCAAAGGCGAAATAACCTTGTTCGGTCAATTGCACCAGCAGCGGATGGTCGGCCAGGTGGGTCTGAATAATCACCCGGCCCGGCTCTTCGGCACGGCCGGCGCGGCCGGCGACCTGCACTATCAATTGCGCCATGCGCTCGCTGGCGCGAAAGTCGGCGGAAAACAGCCCGCCATCGGCATCCAGAATCGCCACCAGGGTGACTCGCGGGAAGTGATGGCCCTTGGCGAGCATCTGGGTGCCAACCAGAATGCACGGCTCGCCGCGCTGGATGGTGGCAAACAGCTGATCCATCGCCCCTTTGCGTGATGTGCTGTCGCGGTCGATGCGCAGCACTGGCGTCTGTGGAAACAGAATTTCCAGGCGCTCCTGGGCGCGCTCGGTGCCGGCGCCGACGGGACGCAGGTCAACTTTGCCGCAGTCCGGGCAGTTGCGTGGCGAGCGTTCGCTATGGCCGCAGTGGTGGCAACGCAGCTCGCCGGAGCGCTGGTGCACGGTCATTCGCGCATCGCAGCGCGGGCACTGGCTGATCCAGCCGCAATCGTGGCAGAGCAGAGTCGGCGCAAAGCCACGGCGATTGAGAAACACCAGCACTTGCTGGCCGGCCGCCAGGGTTTGTTTGATCGCTTGCTGTATAGGGCCGGAGATACCGCTGTCGAGCGGCAGGCTTTTTACATCCAGGCGCAGAAAGCGCGGCTGCTGAGCGCCGCCGGCCCGCTGTGTGAGGCGCAGCAGGGCGTAGCGGCCGGCATAGGCGTTGTGCAGGCTCTCCAGCGATGGCGTGGCTGAGCCGAGGATGATCGGGATGTTTTCCTGGCGGGCGCGCACCAGGGCCAGGTCGCGGGCGTGGTAGCGCAGGCCTTCCTGCTGTTTGTAGGAGGCGTCGTGCTCCTCATCGATGATGATCAGCCCTGGATTCTTCATCGGCGTAAACAGCGCCGAGCGGGTGCCGATGATGATGTCGGCCTCGCCATCGCGGGCAGTCAACCAGGCGTCCAGGCGTTCGCGGTCGTTCACCGCCGAATGCACCAGAGCAATGCGCGCATTGAAACGCTGCTCGAAGCGCGCCAGGGTCTGCGGGCCGAGGTTAATTTCCGGGATCAGCACCAGCGCTTGCTTGCCGGCCTCCAAACACTGGCGGATCAGCTGTAAATACACTTCGGTCTTGCCGCTGCCGGTCACCCCAGCCAGCAAGAAGGCGGTGAAGTGCTCGGGCGCCGACTGGATTGCCGTCACCGCCACCTGTTGCTCGGGGTTCAGCGGCAGCTCGGGTTGCGCCAGCCAGTTAGTGTGGCGCGGCGCGGCGGCATGCCGGCGGGTTTCACAGGCAACCAGGCCTTTTTCCAACAGCAGGTCGAGGCTGTCTTTGTTCAGTTGCAACTGGCTGAGTAGCTGATGGGGCACGCCATGCGGATGCTGGGCGAGAATCTTCAAGGCATCGCGCTGGCGTGGCGCGCGGCTCAGGCGCGGGTCGTCGAGCTGGGCGTCAGGGACGATCTGCCAGAAGCGTTGCTGGCGCACTTCGGCCGGTTCGCCTTGGCGCAGCAGGATCGGCAGCGCCCAGTTGAGGGTGTCGCCGAGGCTGTGTTGGTAATACTGGGCGGTCCACAAGCAGAGCTTAAACAGCGCCGGCGGCATCGGGCTGTGGGCGTCGAGCAGCGCCAGGGCCGGCTTGAGTTTGTCGGCCGGCACCTCGCTGTGGCTGCTTACCTCGATCAAGATGCCGATGATTTCCCTTCGGCCAAACGGCACGCGCAGGCGCATACCTGGCTGCCAGCTGACGCCCAGCGATTCGGCTGGGGGTAGATAGTCAAACAGGCGGCGCAAGGGCGAGGGCAGGGCGAGGCGTAAAATAGTGGCGGGCACAGCAGGCTCCGAAGCAAGTTGGGCGATGCTAGCACGGCCATGCGTCGCCGAGACCGCCAGGTAACTTGCAAGGCGCGGCTGCTCTGGTATTATCCCCGGCCTAAATCCGTGCGGTACTCGACAAGGGTCGGGTGGCGGCACACTTAAACCTGAGGAATACACCATGAAAGCTGAAATCCATCCGCAATACGACGCCATTGCTGCTACCTGCAGCTGCGGCAACGTAATTCAAACCCGTTCGACTCTGTGCAAGCCATTGAGCTTGGACGTGTGCTCGGAATGCCACCCGTTCTACACCGGTAAGCAAAAAGTGTTGGACATCGGTGGTCGCGTCGACAAGTTCAAGCAGCGTTTCGGTGTGTTCGGCTCCAAAGCGTAAGATTGCGCTTAGCAACGCCCGCTCCTATGAGTGGTGCAATGCGACTGAAAAAGGCGTCCCTAGCGGGCGCCTTTTTCGTTTCTGTGCTGTGCGCCTGGCCGGCGCTGGCGTTTTGCCCGGCGCCGAGCGGCTTGCCAGTGGTCGGCGTGCAGCGCGTGGTGGATGGCGACACGCTCAAGCTGGATGACGGTCGCAGCGTGCGCTTGATCGGGATTAATACTCCCGAGTTGGCTCATCATGGCCGCAACACCGAGCCCTTCGCCGAGGCGGCGCGCAGTCGTCTGCAAGCGCTGGTGAATGACAGTGGCGGGCGCATCAGCTTGCAGCTGGGGCGCGAGTCGCGTGATCACTACGGTCGCACCCTGGCTCATGCCTATGATTGGCAAGGGCAAAACCTCGAGGCGCGATTGCTCGAAGAGGGCTTGGGCTATCTGGTGGCGGTCGCCCCCAATACCGCCTTGGTGGCTTGTCAGCAGGCGGCCGAACGGGTTGCCCGTGACGCCCATCTGGGGCTGTGGCGCAAACTTGCGCTGCAAACGCCGGGGCAGTTGGTTACTGGTGGTTTTGCCTTGGTGGCGGCGCGGGTGACCAAGGTTGAGCGCAATCGAGGCGGCGTCTGGCTTGAAGTGGACGGGCCGCTGGTGCTGCATATAGCGCCGAAGTCTCTCGGACAGTTTGACTTGGCGCGCCTGCAGGATTTGGCTGGGCGTAATATTCAGGCGCGCGGC
>JAIERD010000356.1 GCA_019747155.1 Pseudomonadaceae bacterium | reverse complement strand
GCTTCATCCCGCAAGGACCAGGCGACCCGCATGTTAACCATCGCTGTCCAGGAGAAGGCGTTGCCGTCGCCTTGATGAGCGTTGCTGCCCGTTTTCTGGCTCGCACGCTCCAATATGAGGTTCCCGAACAAGATCTATCAATCACCTGGGACCGATTGCCGGCACTACCCCGAAGCCACTTCGTCATGCGGAATGTGCGTATTACAATGTGATTTTGCCTGTTTACGGATGCGAGTCTCGTCCATCTCCAGATATGAACGGTGGGGCATGGCGTTGAGCTGCCCAGAGCAACCACGGCAATCGGAAATACTCTGAATAAGCTGTTCACAGTCATTTCCCAATTGAGTCATTTCCGAGGGGCGTTCTGCCTTATTGTCGCTTGGTATCGTCCAGATTCAGCGCAACGGGCAGGTCAGCCGGTGCCAGACAAACGCCCTCGTCACTGCAGGCCTGCACCCGTACAATCATTTCGAGCCTGCCTACCTTTTCCAGCACGGCGGTCTGTTTTTCGTCGGGCCGCAGCCGAATACTTGCACCATCGTCATACACCTCAAGGGCGGTGCCACCCAGCACAATGTCACTGACCCGGCCACGCGGGTACTGCGTCGGGATTTCAAGCGCCTGTCCGCTGACTGACGAACTGACGACGGTGGGAATCAGGAACTCCATGGAGGCCGGGTTTGCATTCACGTGCCAGCCCGGTTCAATGTTCAGTGTTAAAACGAAATCACCCGTCTTTCCCGCCAGTGCTGCGGCGCCTTCCGCAAGAGTGAGGCGGACCTTATCAGCGGATTTTGCCAACCCTGTTCGGGCCGGAACCGGGACTTCAAGACCTGCTCGTTCAGTCTGGGCAGCGTCGAGGTTGTTTCCGTTGGTGTCGATCAAGATGAACGCAGCGATCGCGATCAGAAAAACCACTACTCCGACCAGCAATCCTTTGTGTCGAATCACCATGATTCATCTCCAGTATCTAAGGTTGCAGGTTTCCGGTGCGACTGATGGCTTCGACCAAGCTGTCGGTGTCAAAAAGCCCCGTGAAACGGGCGATAACGGTGCCATCACCGTCAATAACCACTGCGAAGGGTAAGGCCTGCCCACCGGTCGCAGTTAATAGCGCATCTTTTTCCGGGTTGCTCGCTGTCACGTCAACTTGTATAGGCACCATCTTAGTGCGCCGCACGGCTTTGGCCACGGAGGGCTCCTGGTAGACCGTGCGCTCAAGTATCTTGCAGTTGATGCACCAGTCGGCGGTGAACTCCAGCAAATAGGGTGTGCCCCGGGCTTTTGTCTCCGTCAGGAGTTTTGCCGAGTAGGGTTGCCAGACGAGTTCGTCTTCGCTGCTGCCCAGCGGGGATGCGAATTCCACAGTCATCGCAAGGGCAAGGCTTGCCGCCGTTGTGGTGATCACGCGCACGGTACCAGTACCCTGGACGAAACGGCGGGCACCCCAGGCCAGCACCAGTGCCAGCCAAGACCACCATAGCCAGGGATAAACCGATTTGGGCACCAGGCTCGCGCTGAAAAAGACGGCTGCGGCCAGCAAGACCAGCGCGAGCACTTCCCGAATGGCCAGGGTCCAGGGCCCCGCCTTGGGCAACCGGCTCAGCCACTCGGGTTTGAGCATCAATGCTGCGTAGGGCAGCGACAACCCCAGCCCGATACTGCCGAATATCCCCATAATTACCGGCGCCGGCTGGGTAACGGCAAAGGCTAGGACTCCGCCTAGGAAAGGACCCGCGCAGGGAGCGGCCAAAACCGCACTCAATAACCCCGACACGAATGCTTCAACGTAACGCCGGCCATGGGCTGAGGCGGCGAACGCCGGGATCGGGATGGGCAGATCCAGCCAGGTGACCACCGCAAACCCGACCATTAAGACAACAAGGACACCAACGAACACCTCCGACTGAAACAAAGTGCCCCAGCTCCACTGCAGAAGTGCGGTCAGTCCGCCCAGCGTCAGGAAAAACGCGAGTGTTCCTGCGGTGAACGCCAATGCGGCCAGCACGCGGTGCGATCGTTGGCTGCCCGCCTCTCGTAAGATGGTCCGAACCTTAATTGGAACCGCGGGCAAAACGCAGGGCGTCAGGTTGAGCAGCAAACCCGCCACTGTCGCCATTAAGAGCTGGCCGGCGATGAGTAAAGAGGGAATTTGATCCATCACTCAGCTATTCCCAACCCCTTCCCACGCTTCCTGACTGGAACCTCCGGTCTGACGCCGACATTGGTCGCTTGCATCCTTAAACAGCAGATTTTTTGAGTGCTCATATCTCTTCTCCATGTAGACGCCGCCCTTTGAGTTGCTGGCAAACGTCAGCTATTGGTACACCATTCGCTTCGTCGGTACCTTGTTGCTGGCCAACTTCCTGTTAATGCCGAAGCCTGCTGCGGCTGCAATGGATTGACCGTAGTGCATGCGCGACGAAACGACAGTACGCCGGAGAAGCACACGACGAGCCCCAGGAGCAGTACCGGCAAAGCGAAAGTCAGGCGCGCGATCCATGCCAGTTCAATGCCTGGCAATCTGGAGGCCGCCAAACTCATCAGCAGAGCAATCAGGCCCGCCACCAGCGGTGGTGGTATGCGGTTCTCCAGCGCGCTCATAGTGTCATTCCCGTGCCTTGGCCACTTCGCTGCTCACCAACTGGCGCAGCGGCTCGGGGCCGAACTCGCTGAGCGTCCGACCATTGACAAAAAAGGTCGGGGTGCCACGAATTCCAACGGCTTTGACGTCCTGCATGTCCGTTTCCAGCACGGCGTTGACGCCAGGTGCGTGCATATCCTGACGGGCCTGCTCAAGATTCAGACCGACGCGCTCGGCAGCAGCCCATGCCTGCGCCACCTTGGGGTCATCGTGCCAACCGGGCTGGGCCTCCAGCACAGCCTCTAGCACTTGTTCATGGAGATTTTGCTTGCGCGCCGCCTCAAGCATCCGCGCCACTTCTTCCGACCCCTGATGGAACAGTACATAGCGCAGCACCAGACGTACATCTTCCGGGTTCTCAGCGAGAATCTGTTTCACATGGGGATGGAAGGCGCGGCATGCCTCGCAGGAAGGATCGAAGAACTCCACGATGGTTACTGGCGCCTGCGCCGGGCCGAATACCGGCGAGTGGAAGCGGACCAGTTGGCCGCCGTTCTGTTTGGGTTGTGTCGCGGTCTCTTGGGCTGTCGAACCGGGAGCCTGAGCCTGTTGAGGCGACTGCGAGGGGGAATAGAAGAATGCGGCGGCAGCAAAGACGACCAGGGTCACGGCACTGATGATCAGGACCACGGAACGGCGATTCATGGAGTTGTTCTCCGACGGATGAGAATGAGCAAGACGGCGATCATGATAAAGGCGAACAGAGCGAGTGCCGGCAGGGGCACCACGCCGAAGAGTGTCATCCCGGCTCCCGAGCAGGATGGACCGGTGGCCGTGCAGGGCTGGATCGGCTGTGGAATCAGCCCGGCATAGAGCAGCGTATGAGCAAATGCCAGTGCCGCACCGATAACGCTCAACGGCAGGGCATAACGCCAGACTGTGAAATCCGTGCGGTAGCAGGCGATGGCCAGGATTACTGCCAGCGGAAACATGAAGGCGCGCTGGAACCAGCACAACACGCAGGGTGCCTGGCCCATCACCTCGCCAATGAACAGCGCGGACAGGGTCGATACCAGTGCAACTAGCCAGGTTAGCAGCAGCAGGCTCCAGGCCATGCTTGAAGGTTGGGCATTCATTTCGGTGAACTCTTGGGGATGGTAAGCACTTGCGGTAGAACCGCCATCCAGTTGATTCGGAACATCATACTTCCTTTATCGGCAAGGCTTCTTAGGAGCGTTGCAGGCTTTGCCCAACGGCAAGCAACTACGCAGCCAGAACGTTGGGTTAAATCCGATGCCCAGTGCGAGAATGTCGCCCTTAAGCAGCGAAGGAAGATATCAGGATGTCGCGGGACTGGCTGGAAGAACATCAGATAGCGCTGTATTTCGCGGCGGTGGTGGCCGCTGCCATTGCAGGTTTGAGCTCTGCGCAATTCACCTGGCTGGCAGGCATGGCCATCACACCGGCGATTGCCGTGCTGATGTATGCCATGTTTCTGCAGATCCCCTTTCTAGAGCTGCGGGAAGCTTTTGCCAACCGCCGCTTCGTCGGTGCCTTGTTGCTGAGCAACTTCTTGTTAGTGCCATTGATGGTGTGGCTGGTGACGTGGCCGCTCTCATCGAACAAGGCCTTGCTGGTCGGTGCGCTGCTTGTCCTGCTGACGCCTTGTATCGATTACGTGGTGGTCTTCACCCACCTGGGCAAAGGGGACTCCCGCCTGGTGCTCGCGGCGACGCCCTTGCTGCTGTTGCTCCAACTTCTGCTGCTGCCCCTTTACTTGCAGCTAATCCTCGGTTCCGAGGCCGGCACGGTGATCGAGCTGTGGCCCTTCGCAGAAGCCTTCTTGCTGCTGATCGTCCTACCCTTGGTAGCGGCCGTGCTCACCGAATTTGGCGGGCGTCGTTCCTTGCTGGTTCGCACATGGAGCGCGGGCTGGGCCTGGCTGCCGGTGCCAGCAATGGCCCTGGTTTTAACCGTGGTGGTGGGTTCGCAGATCGCGGCTGTCGTGTATGAACTCGACATCCTGGCACCGCTGCTTCCGGTATACGGAGCCTTCCTACTACTTGCTCCCGCCCTCGGCGTGCTCAGCTCCCGACTTTTTGGCTTGGACGCATCTGCGTCACGGGCAGTGGCTTTCAGCTCAGGCACTCGCAACTCGCTTGTAGTGCTTCCCCTGGCCCTGGCGCTCCCTGACTCCATTCGCGCGCTAGCGGCGGCGGCCGTGATCACTCAGACACTCGTAGAACTGATTGGTGAGTTGATCTACTTACGAGCGATTCCAGCCATGGTCAGAAATAGTTGAGCCTGGTCGAAATCGGCGAGAGCGCTCATGCCTCGTGCTGTGGAGAAAGATTGATCAGCGGCGCAATGATGAGCTGAGCGGAGCGAGCCCAAGAAACCAGCGCCTCAAGATCCATCTGGAGAGATTCGGCTTCAGCCCATACGCAGGCATTCTCGGTGGGAACCGCCGGAGCGGCGCCCTCAACAATTGTCAGAGCCATCGCATGCAACTTCAGCAGTTCATCACGCACGGCGATAATTCCCCCTAGCTCAGCCAGACAGGCGTCCAGACGATCGACCAGACGGAGCAGTTGGGACGTGTCGAAGCTGTCGCGCAGCCGCTCCAACGCTGCAGCATCAACTTCGCCATATGGTGTGACGCAAAAAGATGCGGGTGGAATGCCGATCATGTGGCTTTCTCAGTATCGGCCTGGCGGGTCGTATTGACTCGCAGCGAGCCCGCAGCTTGTTGAAATACCGAATCCTTGATCCAGGGTTCCGGTGGCCGGTTGAGCTTGAGGTTGAACTCGCCGAAGCGCTTGACGTTGCTGGTCAGGTAGGGGCTGAGGAACGACACATCCTCATCGGTGAACTGCCAGCCCTCGCGGGCTAGTTTCTGCAGGATGCGCATCATGTCCACAGTGTTCTGCAGGATCACCGACGAGGCCACCATGTCGTTGTAGCGCAGACGTTTCTGCTGCTCGTCCGGATCGTTCTCGGCGATTACGTCGCCGCCGAAGGACAACCACTTGGAGAATCCGTTGTAGGACTCGATCTTGTTGGTGTTCGCGGTGACCTCCTGGCGCAACTCGCGACTGCCGATCCAGTTGAGCAGGAAGATTGTGCGGATCACGCTGCCCAGTGCCTGTGCCGCATGGTAGAGCTTGTTGCGCCGGCTGTAAGAACCGAGTTTTCGCAGCAGCATAGGTGAGGATATTTTGCCGGCCTGGATCGACAATGCGACCTGCATCAGATCCTGCCAGTGGGTTTCGATCAGGTTCCAGTCGGCAGTGTCGGTGAACAGGCGGTTGATATGCTTGTACGAAGTGCCGCGATCCGGCCGGCACATCACCAGGTCGCGCCAGTTGCGAATACGTGGCATCAGGTTGATGCCCAGCAGATAGGTGAAGGCAAAGACCGTCGCTGATTGCCCCTGAGTATCGGAATACACAGTGTCAGCCTCGACACTGAGATCAGCCTTTAGCAGCCCCTCAATTACGTAAATCGCCTCCCAGATACCAGGTGGAATGAAGTGCTGGAACACCGCGATGTAGTTGTTGGCCACGTGCCGATAGGCCACGGCCCCCATCTTGCGATAGCGGAAGTGGTAGCCGGCCAGCAGGTTGTCATCATAGAAGTCGAACTGCGTGCCGTCCGCAGCCACCGCCTTGCCATCGCCCCAGAGCTTGGGCAGATCAAGTTGAAGGTAGAGTTCCACCAGCTCGCGGTTGGCCTTGTCCAGTTTTTCCAGCGAGAGGTGGCGGCGATTCGTATAGGACAGCATGTGTGGCGTGACATTACCCGCCAGATGCCGTGCAGCCTGGCTAGGGCCTAGGTTGCAGCCCATGGCAAAGATGGTCATCAGGTAGCGCTCGGCCGGCTCTTTAAGCTTCGGCTCGTTACCGGACATGGGACCGAAATGCCGAGTGAACTGAATCCAATGCTCGATGTTAGCCATAATGTCGAGCACATGCCTGGCCGGCATGCGCTGCATAAGCGCCGTCTGTAGCGAGATGGCCGAAGGTGGGATGTCCCGCGCCGTTACTCGGCGCAACACCGGTTCTCCAGCTTCGTTAACCGATACATCCCCTCGGCAAGAAGGGAATTTCTCGTCCAGTTGTTGCGCGGTTTCCTCCAACTGGGTCTTGAGGGAGGCAACAAACTCCTTCGCTGTGCCAGGCAGCCCCATCTTTTCGCAGTAGGCCGGTAGTCGCTGGAGACATTCTTCCCAGGGCAGCAAGTGCTTGCGATAGTCGGCGAAGGATTCCGATCCTTGTACGCACATGTCGCCGGATCGCAGCTCGCTGGCCAGGTAGGAGAAAACGCAAACCTCCAGATAACGCCGGTTGGTCGGTGGCCCCTCACTGGAAGGACGACGAACGACCTTGACCCAGCGCTCAGACGCAAACGATAAATCGACGTGCTCGTCGATCCATTCGCGGTGTAGATTCTCGCTGTCCTGGATCAGTTGAAGTGCTTGAATCAGCGACCGATCCTGAGTCGTGGGCTCCAGTTGGAGAAGGTGACTGAGACGGAACAACAGCGAGCGATGGGACCTGAAGTGCTTCCAGATCAGCGGCAGGTAGTTATTACCGCCGGTAGCTTGGACTTCGGCGCAAGTCTCACGCAACCGATCCAGATTGCCATCGGGGGAGAGGTATTCCCGAATCAGGCTGCCAGCCTCATGGTCATCCGGCTCTTGAACCAGAATTTGCACCACGCCGTCCAGGGTCGCCGCCAACTGCTCCAGCTTCTGGCGTTGACGCGCCTGGATTTGCTCCAACTCCTCCTTCGCGCGTTTATGGATCGTCGAAATCCGCCGGATGAACATCTCGGCAAGGTGATCTCGAGTTCGCACCCGCATCCGATAGATCAAGGCCAGCATCAGCGTGTAGCGTTTTGGCAGCGAGCAATCCTTCAGCTCGGAGACGTCCGACGCCGCGGCTTGGGCGGCGAAGTGACGGATCTTGGTGTCGACTATCCCTTCAAAAATGGCTCCCAGATCCCCGAAGCTCTCTAACCAAGCTAGATGATCGATTAGCACCTCCAAGTGCTTGCGGGATGGCTTTTTGGGCGCCTGTTTCAGCGCATTGAAATCGCTCTGGCGTCGCCCGAAATCAGTGTCGAGCAGATCCTTTAGCTTGTGGATCACCTCGATTGGCGTTCTGGTTACCACCAGGTTGAATATTGCCTCTTGGGATTCGGCATGAATCCGCTCAGCGAGATCATTCAGGGTCGAGTACGCAGGGAGCTCATAATCCTGGCGGATCAGTTCTTCAATCACGGAGTTGATGATGTCGGCACGCTGATCAAGCACGAATGACATTGCTTTGGCATGCCGCTCGGCGAGCTCGTTAGCATCAGATCCGTAGAATGCAGTCACACCGAGGCTAGCTCGGATCGCGTTCATGTGACGATATTGCTGAAACCACTTGTATTCCGCGAATTTCACCTTGCTGCGCTGACCCAACTCTCCGCGAATGAATGCCACCAGTTGATCAGGCACGTCGGTGATATCAGGGAAATATCGAAGTACCTGAAAGGTCTTCAGAAGTACGGCGAGGTTGAGGTGAAAGGGGGCCTTGGACTTGCTTCGTACCCACTTAATCTCATCATCTGAGAAGGAGAAATCACGCTGCAGCTCAGCTTTCGAATACGTCTTTGCCAGAGTGGGGTACGCCGTGCGCTCTAGTGAAGCCATAGGACCTCCTTTTCTGAGGAATCAGAAAAGATAGTCCACAATCACGGGCGGTGCGGGCGAATTATAAAAGCCAAAACTATCAATTACTTACGAGAGAAGTGAGTGAATTTTCCCTTTATCTCGGCATGACCCCTACCACACAGGTTCCTGCTGAGTGTCGATGCCCATGTCCACCAGAACCAACGGGGAGTTAGCATCCATCATCATCTCCAGTTAAGGCTTGCGCTTAGCCCCCGGTGGCGTTTGATGGCAGCTCCAGGGCTGGTGCGCGGCGTTATCTTTGACGTTCTGATCGACAAAACGGTAGTGACCCTCCTTGAAATGCGTCCACCAACCGTGCCCCACCTCAATCTGGAACTGGCCCAACACCTCCTCGACACAGTCGATGCTGATGCGTGAGGCATCGTAGGCCAGGTTCAGCACCTGTGATTTCTCGTCGTAAGACACGCCATCCAAGCCGTAAATGTTGTCGATTTCTTTAATCGCGTCCTCAACGCGCCCCAGGTTCTGAGGTGCAAGTTTGAGGTGGCGCACGACCAAATTGGTTTCTGAAACGCCCAGACGATGCTTGCTTTCGCTCATCATTAACCCCCATTGGGTTCCAATCGTTTGACTGCAGATACACTATTGACAACGGCGCCCACGGACAGATCGAAGCGGGCCAACGGCACTCTGACCCGCTTCGATAACCCTGCCCATCAGGGTTATCGGTGGTGTAATCGGCTTGCCCATTTCCGTCAGCACCTGCGCCGGGAAATATGACCACTTACAACTAACAGCACCCGCCTTTGCTCTTGCCACTGCCGCTACCACAATGCCCGCTCTGAGCTGGAGCTGGAGCGGGTGCCGGTTCGGCATTGGCGCGAGCCGAGTAACCGGCAGTAACGACTGCCGAGACGAGATCGGCCGTACTGACATAAGCCGGGTCGTAGGTAACCGTCGCTTGCCCCGCTTCCAGGTAAACGGCGGCTGATTGCACGCCGTTTACCTGTATTAATGCTTTTTCCACACCGGCCACACAGCTGCCACAGTGCATGCCATCAATCTTAATAATCAAAGTTTCCATTGGTTTTTCCTCTGTCTCTTTCACGTTATTAGCTCCATCGCTGCAAGCAGCACGCTGGTCGTCAGCTGTTAGTCATGGGCATGGTCAGTCTGACTATTATTTGCCGAGCCCATCGGCATCATCATGCTCATACGAGCATCGATTCACTTATGTTTTTTTCTATCAGCACTTGGCGTTTTTCCGCATTATGTTTCTTGCTTTACTTCAGCCATCATTTTTTCATTCCATGCATGTGTTCATGTGTTCATGCGTTTTCATCATCTGCGCCTGGTCCATCATCATTGGCACCAACGGGGGTGGCTACTGCGGCGGCGATGGCGATGCTAGTAATTAACTTTTTCATGACTGCCTTCCTCAGGTTCTGTCGACATTGGGTAGAGAGGTTTTGATCATGGGAATCCAGGCCGGTGTGTTGTGCATATATGCGCGGTATTCGTCGCCAAACTCAGCTAACGCCATTTGCTCTTCGCGTTTGGCGAGTCGCAAATAAACCACCACCAATATTGGAAACATCACCAGCGTGGGGAGCGTTGGCCACTGCAATAAAAAGCCGAACATAATCATAATAAAAGCGATGTATTGCGGGTGGCGGCAGCGGGCATACCAGCCAGTGCTAGCAAGTGATCGGGTTTGTTGGGCCTTGTGCAATACCGCCCACGCCGAGGAGAGCATAAAAAATCCCAGTACGATGACTACGTTGCTGGCAATATGCAGCGGATCCCAGTGGGCGTTACCCTCAAAGCCCAAAAGGGTATGCCACAGATGGCCGTTTTCATGGGATAGGAAATCCACCCCCGGATATTTTTCAGCCAGCCAGCCCGACAAAAAATAGATACTCAGTGGAAAGCCATACATTTCGGTGAACAGCGCGACCACAAACGCAGAGAATGCGCCTAGGCTGCGCCAATCGGCCTTGGTTTGCGGCTTGGTAAAGCTGAACGCAAAAAAAATGAAAATAGCGGAATTTATTATTACTAAAGTCCAGAGACCATAAGCGGACTCATTGTGCATAACCTAGCTCCTTAGTGTTGATGGTGGTCAGTCTGGCGCTTGCCTGTATCCAGCCCGCGCTGATAGGCGGCGCGCTCGGCGGCACTGTCTCCGGACATAGTCTTGGGCGTATCTGCACCGCCCTGCTCATGCCCACCATGCCCACCATGCCCACCATGTCCACCGTGCATAAAAATATGCATCAACGGGCACAGCAAAATGATTAGGAACGGCAAAAATACAAACACATGCTGGCGATGCTCCATCAGCAAAAAATAACTGACCGCACCAATCAGACCCAGCGCTGCTAATCCTTTAGGCGACCACCAGAAAGAACTTTTTTCGTTACTCATATTCGGCCTCTACGCTAAAATAAAAACACTGGCCCACCGCCTGCCTTATTTCACGTGCAAGGCACCGCGATACATTTGCATTTGGCAATGAAAGGCATAGTCCCCTGCCTTCAGCGCTGGCAGAGCAACTTGTATGGGTTTGTTCAGCGGCAGTGTCTCGCTGATATCTAAGTCAGGCCACAACACTAACTCGGCACAGGGCGTTGCATCCTTGCGCAAAAAGGTAAGGTTGATTGGGGTATTGGCTGGCACTTGAATATTGGCCGGTGTATAGCCGCCATTTTCCACGACGACCATCAAACCTTGCTCGCCCAGGGCGACTTCCTTCGGCTTATACAGCCAGAACCACCAAACAATCAGGGCAATCAGGACCAGCCCTGCAATATTGATTAGCCACATGGTGAAATCCCTCGTGCTATACGACAGTTAATGTTCCTGCGCCTTGAACAGGCGCAGGCGATTGGCATTGGTAACTACGGTGACGGAGGAAAATGCCATGGCGGCGCCAGCGATGACGGGGTTCATTAGCACGCCTAGCACCGGAAACAACACGCCGGCCGCTACTGGCACACCGGCAACGTTGTAGATAAAAGCCCCAAACAGGTTTTGCTTGATATTGCGCAGGGTGGCCTTGCTCACTGCAATCGCATCGGCCAGTCCGTGCAGCGACCCACGCATCAGGGTGATATCCGCGCTTTCAATCGCCACATCGGTGCCCGTGCCGATGGCAAAGCCAACATTGGCCAACGCCAACGCCGGAGCATCGTTGATGCCATCCCCGGTCATGCCAACAATTTCATTTTGCATCTGCAATTCGGCCACTTTCTTGGCCTTGTCTGCGGGTTGAACTTCGGCAAAAAACTCACTGATGCCCACTTTTTCTGCCACGGCTTTGGCGGTGGCGCGGTTGTCACCAGTGAGCATGATCACGCGAATGCCGTTGTTCTGCAGGCGCTTGATAGCCGCAACGGAATCCTCCTTGATGGGGTCGGCCACCGCGATGATGGCGGCAAACCGACCATCCACCGCAAAATACATGGGCGTTTTAGCTTCACTGGCTAGGCGCTGGGCCGCTTCAATGAATTCACTGACATTGATACCGCGCTCGCGCATCAGCTTTTCATTGCCGAACAGCAACGCCTGGCCGGCGACCCGTGCCTCTACACCCTGACCGGCGATGGCATTGAACGATTCGACCTTGTCGAGGGTTAAGTTGCGCTCCTTGGCCGACTCAACAATGGCCATCGCTAACGGATGTTCTGATCCGGACTCCACACTGGCCGCCAGTTGCAGCACCTGCTCCTGATTAAAATCGGCCTGGGTCACAATGTCGGTCACCTTGGGGGAGCCTAGGGTGATGGTCCCGGTCTTATCCAGAATCATGGCGGTGATCTTCGACGCGGTTTGCAGCGCCTCACCGTTGCGAATCAGGACACCCGCCTCAGCCGCTTTGCCCACCCCTACCATCACCGACATCGGCGTAGCCAGGCCGAGTGCACAGGGGCAGGCAATAATCAGCACAGTCGTGGCTGAGACTATGGCAAGAGCGATGGCCGGTTCCGGCCCGAAGTTCAGCCAAGCCAGCGCACTCAGCACTGCGATGATCATTACCACTGGCACAAAGTAGGCCGCAATCACATCGGCCATGCGCCCGATGGGCGGTTTGGAGTTTTGCGCACGCTTGACCATATTGATGATCTGCGCCAGCGCCGTGTCTTTACCCACGCGGGTAGCTTTGAAAACCAAGGTGCCGGTTTTGTTCAGGGTACCGGCCGCCAGCTTGTCGCCCGTAGACTTCTCCACCGGCATCGGTTCGCCAGTCAACATGGATTCATCGACGGCGGTATGGCCTTCCTGGACCTCTCCGTCCACCGGGATTTTTTCACCGGGGCGCACGCGCACCAAATCGTTGAGCAACACCTGCTCGATTGCAATGTCCAGTTCTTCGCCGTCGCGAATCACTCGTGCGGTTTTGGCTTGCAAGCCGATCAGGCGTTTGATCGCCTCACTGGTGCGGCCACGCGCTTTCAGCTCTAGCGCCAGCCCCAGATCGATCAGACCGATGATGATGGCGGTGGCTTCGAAGTAGACATGGCGCGCCATCAGCGGCACTGCATCTGGTGCGAACACCACCACCATGGAGTAGAGCCATGCCGTGCCAGTACCCAAGGCAATCAGGGTGTCCATATTGGCCGAATGATTTTTAAAGGATTGCCATGCCCCCACGTAAAAGTGACGGCCCGACACAATCATCACCGCAAGCGTCAGCAGCCCCACCACCAGCCAGACAACGCGCTCGACCGTGGTGGTAATCGTCATCTCGCCCACCACCAGGCTGTAGATCATCAGTGGCACACCCAGTGCCAGCGCGATCCAGGTTTTGCGCATCAATCTTTGGTAATAGGCCAAGTCAGCTTGTTCTTTCTCATCGAGCACATCGCTTTCCGACTCACTGGCCATATTTTTGGCGTTGTAGCCGGCCCGCTCCACCGCTTTCACCAACAACTCGGTAGCCGCACTGCCCTGTACCTGTACCGTGCGGTTGGCGAAGTTCATTTCTGCCGATTGCACGCCAGGCACGGCCATGAGCGCCTTTTCAATTTTGCCAACACAACTGGCGCAGCCCGCTCCTTCAATAATCAGGCTTTGACTGCTCGCAATAGCAGTCGCTTGATTTTCGGCAGGTGTCAGATGACCGTGATCGTGGAAAGCCGGAGGACTGTGATTCATGGTTGGGTCCTTATTATTGACGTCAGAATTAACAGCGCAGGGTCGCCTGCAAGCTAAGCCCGGGCTTTACAACGTAAAGCCTTCGATCAGATGGCAGATGCTGTTGCCACTGGGCTGCCGGTCCGGCCTACTGCCCCATTCGTTGAGTGCAGCGAGCATGCGCTTGCGCAGTTTCTGCATATCCTCAAACCGTTGCGTAGTCTCCTGCAGGCGCAGGGCAATCAGGTGGCGCACCGTGGGGCAGGCGCTTTTACCTCCATCGGCCTCAGCCAGTATTTGCGCAATATCGGCCACAGAAAACCCCAGTTGCCGTGCACTTAAAATAAACCGGAGGCGGTTTTCGTCGCGCTCGCGATATGACTTATAACCATTTGATTGGTCTTTGCCGGGCCTGAATTCAACACATAAGTGCAACGCTCACCCCTGCATAAACTTCGTACGGCGTCTTCCAGCCCAGGCGTT